>JBDRKN010000016.1:0-25123 GCA_043813955.1 bacterium
TCATATGTCGTGGTGCCTAGAGCGGGAAACGGGACTCGAACCCGCGATTTTCTGCTTGGGAAGCAGACGTTCTACCACTGAACTATTCCCGCTAATGTGGACTTGAGGGGATTTGAACCCCTGGCCTCTGCAATGCGAATGCAGCGCTCTAGCCAGCTGAGCTACAAGCCCTTGTTTATTTTTAAATTAGAATTGTCCTAGGCAATTTCCTTATCTTTCTGGAACAAGCTGTTCAGGGCATAAGTGAATATTGAGAGGACAATACTGAAGAGCACAGCTGCCCAGAATCCCTGAACAAAAAATCCTTTAAGAATGGAAGAGGCAAATAGTATCAGAACAGCATTGATCACAAAAGTGAACAAGCCAAAAGTCAAAAGATTGATCGGAAGCGTTAGCAAGATTAAAAACGGCCTGATCACAATATTGATCAATCCTAAAAACACTACCAGCCATAAGGCTGTCCAAAAGCCTATCACCTCTACCCCAGGAATAATCAAGGCAGCCAGCATGACTGCCAATGAATTAACTACCCATTTAATTATCCACATATAATTATTTAACCCGATGGGTTTTTTTAAGTTCTTGATCTTCAGACTCCCTTGTCTCTTCAATCAAATGCTTGGCCTTGTTTCTTAGCTGATTTAAATTCATATCAGCTAATTCCTGGCTTTTCTGCTTTAAATGCTTTTCAGTATTAAGCTTAGGATCTTCAATAACATCAGACAAGAGCACGTCTAAAATAGCTCCTATCTTAGGTCCAGGCTTGATTTTTAAAAGCTCCATTATCTCATCTCCGTTAATTTTGAGCATTTTAACTGATATAGGGTCATGGCGCACCTTGTCCATCATATACTGCAAATGGCGCAATTTGTAAGGAATAGCTTTGGGAGTGCCAGAGCCAAGGCGGTCAGCAACCCTCATATCAATCAAAGCTTTAAGATTTTCTTCGCCAACCTTGAGAATTAAGCGCCTCACAGAGCTGGCTGAAACCTCGTCTACATTATAGTAAAACATATGGTTGCGGACTAAGACAGCAACCTTTTCCAAATCATCATTGGCAAACTTAAGACGCTTCATTATTTTTCTGGCCATTTTTTCTCCAACATATTCATGGTTGTAAAAAGTATTCTTGTTATCAATATATTTTAATGTTTTGGGCTTGGCAATATCATGCAACAAGGCGGCAAACCTAACGCGCCAATCTTTGCTTGGACAATGCTTTAAGGACAAAGTATTATGGTCAAACACAGTATAGATATGGTGATAATTCTGCTTAACGCCTACCCCGTCTTCTAATTCAGGCAGTATATAGTTTAAGAGCTTAGTCTTCTGCATCTTTATAACTCCCTCATAAGGCCTGTCTGAAGCAATAATTTTGATTAATTCATCACGGACGCGCTCATTAGCCACAAACTTAATGCTTCCAGCCAGCTTAACAATAGCCCGCTCTGTTTTCGGCTCTATCTCAAAGCCAAGCTGGCTTACAAAACGTATAGCCCGCATCATGCGCAAAGCGTCTTCCTTAAAACGGTCAGCAGGCTCGCCTACTGATCTGATTATCTTTTTCTTTAAGTCATCCTCACCGCCGTAGAGATCAGTAATCTTTCCATCAAGATCCATTGCAAGGGCATTAATTGTAAAATCGCGCCTGGCAAGGTCCTTTTCCAAACTGTCTTCAAACTTCACATTATCAGGATGGCGTCTGTCAGAATATCCCTGCTCGCTGCGGTAAGTCGTTACTTCCACAACTGTCTCGGTCTGATTCTTGCTATTTTTAACTTTAACCAAAACAGTGCCAAAAGCATTCTCATACTTGGCATTAGAAAAAACTTTTAAAATCTCTTCTGGCTTGGCATTAGTGGTAATATCCCAGTCTTCAGGCTCTTTTTTTAACAGCCAATCCCTAACACAGCCACCCACAATATATGCTTCATAGCCAGCTTTTTGAAGTTTAACAACAATATTAATTATGTATTTTGGTAATTTAATCATAAAATTAGCTTGTATTTTTTATACACTTAAAAACAATAGTCTCAAAGCTGATTGGCTGCTTTATTGTTTATTAGAAAAATCCTTTAAAAAATTATTCAGAGAACCAATGTCAAGATTATCAAGCTTAAATCCGCCTGGTAGCACATCCTGATACTGGCTCATTAAACTCTTAAGCAACGGAGGAAGGTAGATTATTGCGAAAATGATTGGCGCCAGGATGATAATAAACTTAATTATGCCCAATATCTGGGTCATAACTATGTATTTCCTGATTTTTTTTACTGTTTCATGAATCTCCTCGGTTAAAACAAGATTTTTTTCTAAAAGATTTTTAAGATCAGACATGTATTTAAATTAATAAATTATCTAACTTTGCATTCCTTTACAAAACCATTAGCCAGCTCTGCCATTTTTTCTAATTCAGCTTCAGTATAGCTTCTGGCTCCTTTCAAGGATTGGTCAACCAAATCATGAACGCTATGGAATGACTGCAAAAACCATTTATCAGCTCCTTTGATTATCTCGGCCATAGGAACAATATCATCTTTAGATATTAAGCCAGGAACTACTGTAGTTCTGAATTCATATGAAATATTGCTTGACATTATTATTTTAACACTTTCTAGGATTTTTGAAAAATCTACAGCTACTCCAACAACCTGCTGGTACTTTCCTAAAGGAGCTTTAAAATCCATGGCAAAATAATCAATCAAATCCTGAACCAAGAGTTTTTTAAGCATTTCAGGGTTAGTTCCATTAGTATCAAGCTTAATTTTAAAGCCAAGATCTTTAATTTTCTTAATAAACTCAGGCAAATCATGATGCATTGTCGGCTCTCCGCCAGTAATAACTACTGCGTCTAATTTATTCTTGCGAGTTTGCAAAAAAGCAAAAAAGTCATCCTCTCGGACAAGAGAATGACTTTTTTTATATCTTATCTTGCTGTCCTCAAGAGGCCAGACAAGCATGGGGTTATAGCAAAAATGGCATTTAAAGTTACATCCCTGTGTGAAGACGATAGCTGATAAATAGCCAGTGTAATCAAGAGTGCTAAATTTTTGCAAACCGCCTATCACCATAGGATTGTGGCTTAATTAGTAGCAACCCTCCTGTTTTGAATTAAAATTCTTCCGATGCAAAAACTCAGCCTGCTTGCTGTCATTCCATTGCTTAACAGGCCTTAAATAGCCTACGACTCTGCTGTAGATTTCACATGGAGTTCTTTTGCTCTGAATTGGACTCATATGTTTATTATATAATTACATTACTTGTTGCATTTCTTTTTGATGGCGCTCTGCCTGCGGATCATAACCAATCTCAGCATCGCATTTTGGACAATACGCATGCTCTCCTGACAAATAGCCGTGCTTTGGACAGATAGAAAAAGTGGGTGTTAATGTAAAATACGGCAATTTATAATTTTCTGCTGTTTTTTTAACCAAGCTTTTTACTGATTCAGCCGAAGGCATGGCTTCTCCAAGAAAAAAGTGAAGCACTGTGCCTCCAGTATACTTGGTTTGAAGATTATCCTGCAAGTCTAAAGCTTCAAATATGTCATCAGTATAATCAGCTGGCAACTGGCTGGAATTGGTATAATACGGAGCTATGCCGTCATTCTGCACATGCTCTTCATTAGCTACTATAATTGCAGGATATTTTTCCTTGTCAATATTTGACAATCTTCTTGTCAATCCTTCTCCAGGAGTTGCTTCTAAATTATATAAATGATTGGTTTCATTTTGAAAATCCATAATCTTCTCGCGCATAAAATCCATTACCTCTTGAGCAAAAGCCTTGCCTTCTTCTGTGCCAATATTCTTTTTAATCGGCTCAAAATTCATTAAAGCCTCATTCATTCCAATCAAGCCGATTGTGGAAAAATGATTGTTCCAATATCCGCCAAACCTTTGTTTAATGCCATCTAGATAAAAGCGGGAATATGGATACAAATTATTATCTGTAAGCTCTTCTAATATTTCACGCTTAATCTCCAAGCTCTTTCTTGCCTTATTCATTATACTTGTAAGACTTTCAAAAAATTCTTCCTTGGTTTTAGATAAATAGCCAATTCTTGGCATATTAATGCTTACAACTCCGATTGAGCCTGTTAAAGGGTTTGCTCCAAACAAACCGCCTCCTCTTTTCCTTAATTCCCTGTTGTCCAAACGAAGCCGGCAGCAATTATGGCTGATTGTACCCAAGGAATGGACAAATAAATGGTTGGCAGCAAGCTCTACGTCATAAAATTCCTGAGGCTTCTTTAAGAGCTTTTTTACAACTGTTTTAACTCGTGTAATGTAAATATCGCTATTTTTGATTAACTGGCTTGCCAAGGTTTCTGCTTGATACTTTTGTAAAGAGGCCAAACCGACCATTCTAGACTTTTTTAAGCCAGGCACTAAATATGTGGATAGAGCCAAAAATCCAGGCAAACGTTCAGCCATAATCGGGCTGTTCAAACGGTTATTAACCTTATACTCGCCTTTAGCATGCTGCAGATAGATTCTTTGGCTATTTTTCTTTTTTTTGTAAGTTGTAGGCTGGCCAACCATAGAATAAAGCAAAACTAAATCTCGAGCTAATTCTTCGTCATTAATATGTATCTCTTGGCGCTTGGCGTAGCCATCGCCAAGAAAATGAAAATGTAAAAAACTTTTAATTACTGATTGAGGAGAATTAAAAATAGCTTGCGGCAACCTGCCATATTTTTGAAAGCCAAAATTATACAATTCTCTGGCTAAGGCAGTGTTGTAAACATACAAATAATAACTATTATATCTAGGGTCTTGTTTTTCCTTAAAAGTGCAATTCAATCGGCTTTGCAGCAAATCTTTGATAAGTTTAATATTGCTATAGTCGCCAGTTTTAAAAGTGAACTGCAGGCCCTTGGGCAAGCCATATGTCTTAAGGTGTTTTCTTGATTCAAATAAATAATTGCCATCAGCAGTAAAATAACCCATAATAGCGGCCAAGTCTTCATCCAGGGATAGACGATCAGACAGGGTCTGGTATTTAATAGCCAAGAGTGATTGGGCTGTCTTTAAGCTGATTAAATAATCGCCTATTTTTAATTCTTCAGCCCGCTTATTAACTAAGCCTTTATCAGTTAAGACTGGGACTATGTGGCCACAAGACAAGCGGTTGAGCTTGCCGTCTTCAGTTTTGACATTAACCAGCCAGTTATCCACTACTCTCAAAAAGCTTTTAACCGGCGTCCAAGCCAGTTTTAGGCTTTTAGGATTAAGGGACATAAGTTGAAGATTTTTGTTTTGATCGCAGTCTGCCCAGCCATCCTTATCAAATTCGCCTAATTTATAGGTATTAGCTAAATCGCCAATATTAAAGCGTTTAAGATGACCGCTATTTTTAACTAATATTTCTTCCTTGGGATGCAGACACATGCTCCTAGCATCATCAGGATCCATATCTGAGTTTATAAAATTGGAAAAGTATGGGATTCCGTATTTGGCTGTCATTTCAAAAATCTTTGTGGCTACTTCTGAATCCCAGTCAAATTCTTTTGTAATATTATATGTTGGAATCGGAAAGCTAAATACCCTGCTGGCTGAATCTCCTGCCATCATTAATTCAGCAAAAGCAATATTAATCATATCCATTTCCTTTTGAAAATCCTTGTATTTTTCATTCTGCGCTTTGCCGCCAATTATTATATTTTCCTCGCCAGTTTTGCCAGATGTAACCAAATCCATGGTTATATTTGTAAATGGACTTTGAAATCCTGTGCGTGTCGGAACATTAATATTAAACAAAAATTCCTGCAAAGCCTGCTTGGTTTCCTTGTAATTTAAATTATCATACCTTACAAAAGGAGCAAGATAAGTATCAAAATTAGAAAAAGCCTGGGCTCCAGCGCATTCACCCTGAATAGTATAGAGAAAATTAACAATCTGGCCCAAGGCGCTTCTAAAATGCTTGGCAGGAGCTGACTCTACCTTGCCGGCAGCTCCTCTAAACCCCCTGACTAACAAATCCTTTAAATCCCATCCAGCGCAGTATGGAGCTAATATCTGAAGGTCATGAATATGAAAATCTCCTTCTACATGAGCATCCCTGATATCTGCGTCATAAATCTCATTTAACCAATAATTAGAAGAAATAATTGAGGTAACATGGTTATTCAAACCCTGCAAGCTATAGCTCATATTAGCATTTTCCTTAATGCGCCAGTCAGCTTTTCTCAAATATCCTTGCATTAATTCATTAGAATTAATCATTGACTTCATACCTCGCAGACGGGCATGCTGGTCGCGGTATAGAATATATGATTTAGCAATCTTAATCCTTTTGTTTTCAATCAAAATTTCTTCAACAATATCCTGGACTTCTTCCACAGCAGGAATGCTGCGGGAATGAAACTTTTGATTAAGCCTGGCGATTACTTGATCAGATAAATTTCCAGCTAACTCCTGATCAGGCGCGCCAACTGCTTCAGTTGCCTTAAATATAGCTTGAGCGATTTTGTTCTGGTCAAAATCAACAATTTCGCCAGAGCGCTTCATGAGCTTGTTAATTTGTTCTTGCATGGGGTTATTTTCTAATATTTCTTATTAATTTATTAAGTTCTCTTTTAAAAGTTTTTAAATCTTCAAAGCTCTCATAAACTGAGGCAAAACGGATATATGCAACCTGGTCTAATTTTCTCAAACGCTTCATTAATATCTGGCCAACCTTTTTGCTATCTATTTCATTCTTTTTCAAAGCCTGAAGGTCTCTTTCAACCAAATTAATTAATTTTTTAAAATCATCTTCAGTAATTGGCCTTTTTTCCAAAGCGCGACGCAATCCTTTAACAATCTTCTCCCTTGAATAGCTTTCTTTATGGCCATCGCGCTTAATAATAGTTAAATCCAAAATTTCTATTTCCTCATAAGTAGAAAAGCGGAAATTGCATTTTAAGCATTCCCGCCTGCGCCTGATTGTCAATCCCTCCCCTGCCGTTCGCGAGTCAATTACTTTAGTATCTGGATGATGGCAGACAGGGCATTTCATATATTTATCTTAGTTTGAAACAAAAATGTCTTTTTTCTCTCTATAACGGCTTTTTTAAAATCCATATATTGTGCCTTTTAAATATTTTGACCACAAAATATAGTGTTCATTATTTAGTATACTTTAAAATACAATACTAGTCAAATAGACTAAAATTAAAGAAAATTCAAAATTAAAAACAAAAAACAGGCAAAATAATAATCTTGCCTGTGGATAAAAACATATCAAACAATCACTTTTTTTTATAACACCTCTACCTATGATTATACATGGCTATAACAACAAATATTCTAATACTGTATGCTATCGGGGTAAAAACTATCACAGTTTGGTTATTAATGGCCATATTTAAACTTAATAAACGGTACAAGTACTGCTGGAATAAAATAGATATTATTTTCTTTCTTTAAAACATCTTTAGTTATAATCAATTTTCTGCCAACATTATTATAGCGATCATCAAAATTTTTCATCATCACTGGCACATTTACCTTATTCCTATACTTAACCTCGCATAACATCAGCTTATTATCCTTATCTTCAACTACAAAATCAATCTCAGCTCCTCCAGTGGTTCTATAAAAATGAATATATTCTCTATCATATTGAATTGCTAAAGTATTATAAATAAAATTTTCAATTATCTCACCTTGTCCATCTAACATTACATCAAAAGATCTTAAAAGATAATTTCTAATGCCAATATCTGAAACATACACTTTCGGCATTTTAGAAATTTCTGATCTAATATTTTTAAAATATGGGGTAACTAAATCAATAATATAAGTACCAACCAAAATCTCTAAATATTTTTTTAATGTGTTAATTGAAATATTGGCAGTGTTGGACAACTCGTCCTTGTTGGCCAATTGCCCTATTTGACCTACTAAAATTTTAATCAAACTATTAAAGCCGGCAACATTTTCCACATTTAATTGATTAATAATATCTTTTTCAATATATACTTTAATTACAGACTTAAGTACTGTTTCCTTTTCTTCCATGCCTTGAGTAGTAAGAACTTCTGGGTAGCCGCCATAAGTTAAATATTCACTAAGATTTAATTCCAACTTAGGTTTAAAAGTTTTAAAAAATAATTCCAGCTTATCAAAATCAACAAGATCTAAATAATTTGTATCAGCACCTTCATGATAATCAAAATATTCCTTAAAATTAATCCTATCAACATTAAAATGAATTGCCCGACCAGTTAAATATTCTGAATTTTTGTTTATCTCTAAAGTGCTTGAGCCACTCACAATTAATTGCAATTTATTCTTATATTTATCAAAAATATTCTTAAGTAATATACCAGCCTCTTCTATAACTTGAAATTCATCAATCATTAGATAAATAAATTCATTGGGAAAATTAAAATATTGTTCTAAATACAATTCTAAACTAGCTGAACTTTTTAAAATTGATTTATTGTCAATTTCATCCGCCAGCAAATAAGCAACTTTTGCACCATCTTTTTCTAAATCTTTTTTAATCTCTTTAAGCAAATACGTTTTTCCAACTTGTCTTGCTCCCTTGATAATCAAAATTTTCTCTTTACCTAGCCAAGGTTTTATTTTTTGTAATATTTCTCTTTTTATCATATATTTTACTTTATAGTAGAATTATATCATAGATTTGATAGAAAAACAATAGAAAACTATCAATGCACTGATAATAAAACAGGGTTTTCACCCTGTTTTTGTGTATATTTTTTAAATTTTAGCTAATATTACATCATTTTCTTCCTAATAAACGCAGGAATCCCCAGCTCGTCATCCTCATCTATTTCTTCTGCGACAGGTTTTGTCCTAGCTGGTTCTGCCTGAGCTGCCCTTAGTGCAGAAGTCTTTTTCCTAGGCTTTTCTGCTTTAAGCTGCTCTTCCTCTATAAAGACGCTCGGAGTATACGACGGCTCTTCAGTTATTAGAGTAGAGCCAAGAGATGATTTAGCGCTGTTAAATCCTGTTGCCACAACCGTAATCTTGATTTCATCCTTTAGATTTTCATCAATGCCTGCTCCAAATATAATCTTAGCTTCTTCATCAGCAGATGAAGTAATAATCTTAGCTGCTTCATTGACTTCGGACATTGTCAAGCTTGGACCGCCAAAGATTGTAAAGAGAATACCCTTAGCTCCTTCAATAGACATTTCAAGCAAAGGAGAATTGACTGCAGCCTTGGCTGCCTCTACAGCCTTATTCTCTCCGCTAGCAGTGCCAATACCCATAAGCGCGCTTCCTGCATTAGCCATGATTGATTTAATATCAGAAAAGTCAACATTGATCATGGCATGCACAGAAATGATTTCAGCAATTCCCTGAACGCCCTGCCTTAAAACTTCATCAACTGTCATAAAGGCATCAAGGATGCTGGTCTTCTTTTCAATTACCTGCAAAATCTTGTCATTTTGGATAGTTATGACAGCGTCCACCTTGTCAGCTAATTCAGCTATGCCACGCTCGGCAATATTTCTGCGCTGGCTGCCTTCAAAAGAAAATGGCTTAGTAACAACTGCTACAGTCAAGGCTCCTATATCTTTGGCAACTTCAGCAATGACAGGCGAAGAGCCTGTGCCAGTTCCTCCTCCCATGCCGCAGGTAATAAAAACCATATTGGCGTCTTTAAGAACGTCCCTGATTTCATTCTGCGCTTCTTCTGCAGACTGGCGTCCTAATTCAGGGTTCATTCCCGCGCCTAAACCGCGGGTAATAGACTTGCCAATATGAACCTTATGAGGCGCCTTGCTATAATGCAAAGCTTGCACGTCAGTATTAATGGTAATGAAATCCACACCCTTAATACCGCAATCTATCATTCGATTAACCGCGCTTCCTCCAGATCCGCCTACGCCAACTACTTTAATCTTAGCGAAGGTTTCTACTATTGGTTTTATTTCAGCCATATTTTTAATAAAAAAAATAAACCTTTAATATAATTGTATACCAAAATTTAAAAATGTTCAAGTATTTTATCTACTTGATTAAATTTTGTGTACAACGCATTTAAGGCTTAAAAATTGAAAATATTTTTTTAACTGCATGCTTTATCTGTCCAGCTATCGCGCCTACTGGGAGATGGCCTCCTTTTTCTGTTTTAGTAAGCTGATCACCCCAAGTTACAAGGCCTAAAGCAGTCAAATATTCCAGATCATTTACTTTGTCAATAACTGTGGCTATATTTTTGTTGCTACCCAAGCTTACTGGCAGGCGCAAAACGCGCTTAGCAGTATCTACAATATCAATTAGCTTAGAACCGCCTCCGACCAAAACTGCGCCAGCAGGCAGCATTCCTGAACGATCAATTTTTTTGAACTCCTGGTCAACCTTTTCTAAAATCTCCTCTACTCTGGCTTCAATAATCTCTGCCACATATCTGCGGGAAATAACAGTAGTGTCATCGCTCAAATTCTCCTCATTAATTAAATCAACAATATCAACTTCATCCTTTTTGTTAAACTGGCTGGCTTTGGCATTGCCATATTTAATCTTAATTTTTTCAGCCAAGGTAATCGGGCAGCGCAAGCCAATAGCAATGTCAGAGGTAATATGGCTTGAGCCAATCGGCAAAACAGCTGTATGCAATAATTCACCCTCTTCAAACAAAGCAATGCTGGTAGTTGAAGCTCCGATATTAACCAAAGCCACTCCAAGCTCTTTTTGTTTTGGCTCCAGCACTACTGAAGAAGTAGCAAGGGCTGAAAAAACCAAATCTTCAATATTAAGGCCAGCATGGTCAATGGCTTTTGTAAAATTCTTTATCTGACTGGTCAAATTCTGAATAATCAATGTTTCTACTTCAAGCCGGACGCCTGTCATTCCTACAGGATTTTTAACAAATTCCTGATTGTCTACCTTAAATTCTACAGGAATGACGTGAAGAATATCATAATTTTGAGGAACAGACAGGGCCTGAGCTGCTTCAATCGCCCTATTAACATCTTCCTGGTTAATTTCACTGTCGCTGCGGCTAACAGCCACTACGCCCCTGCTGCGCTCGCATTTTAAATTAGGCCCGTTAATCCCAATCCAGACATCATTAACAGCTACGCCAATCAGCCTTTCTGCTTTTTCAAGGCACGCAGAAATAGATGAAGTTGCATCTTCAATGCTGTTAATTACTCCTTTGTTAATACCGCTGGCCGGACTGGATACTGCGCCAATAATCTGAAGCTTGTCTCCTGTATCTGTCAAAACTCTTTGCCCTACTACTAGTCTGATTTCTGTTGAGCCAATGTCCAGGCCTGCAATAATTTTTTCCCTCATATTTTAAAGTTATAGCCAATTCCACCAATGATGGCCAAAAAGAATTAAGCCGGCTGACACTGCTATTAATGAAGCTATCAGGACAGCAGTGGCCACCATATCCTTGATTATTTTAACATAATGGTCAAGCTTTGGCTTAAGTATGTCTGATATAAGCTCCACTGCGCTGTTAATAACCTCCATTAGCAAGACCAATCCTATTACTATTATTAAAATTGTTAATTCTAAATAGCTAAATCCTGACCAAATAGCTAAAACAATAACCACAATTCCTGCAAATATTTCAATTTTAAAATTTTGCTCTTCTCGCAGGACCTTAACCAGCCCTCTCCATGCATAAATAAAACTTTTGAACAACCTCTTTATTCTAATCATAATTTAAGATTTGTTATAAACTGGGCAGCCAATTTGTCCATTTTAGCCGACTGCTGCGCTGTCTTATGATCATAACCTGCTAAATGCAGCAATCCGTGGACTAAAATATATATTAATTCTTCCTGAACGCTGTGCTTTAAGCTCTTGGCCTGGCGCTTGATTTGCTGAAAGTCAATAATTATTTCTCCTAAAAAATTCTTTTGCAATATTACGCTCTCTTTATCGCAAAATGATAATACATCAGTTATTTTGTCAATTTTGCGATACTGCTTATTTAAACTCCTTATCAAGCTATCTCCTACAAAAACAATAGATACCTGCTGATTGGATAATTTATGCTTAAGCAAAAACTTGCTTGCCGCCTTATTAACTAAAGCCAGGTTAATTTTGCTCCTTGTTTTGTTATTAACTTCAACCACCTTTATTGAATTACAAAACTGTTAATCATTGCATTAAAAATATTAAGATAGTCAAGAACATTATCTGTGCCAGGATAATACTGCAACATAAATATTTCCTTAGTATCAAAGCCCTGAATATAGATATATAATCCGTCTTTTGTCTTAATGCCTTGCCAGCTCTCAGCATTTAGAACCAAACTGCTATCAATGTAGCTTATATTAAAATTATCCTTATACCATGTTTCAACAGTTGACTGCTTGGCATTAAGCATTGCCAAAACATTTACAAACTGATTGTCAGGATTGCGGAAAATTACTGAATCCTTGTTATCATTAGCTTCTACTGCCCACTGGCTTGGATAAATAATTAAATAATCATATATTTCGTTAAGATAGCTTGAAATCTTCGGGCTGTCAATAAGTTTGTCATTGCCGTTTGGATTGTACAGGCTGCTAACTTCAGCCGCATCTCCATATCCGTCATTGTCAGAATCAGCGCTTTCCTTGTCAGATCCAAGCAAATCTTCTTCTAAATCAGTAAGCCCGTCATTATCTCTGTCATCTGATATGACCAGTTCTTCTTTTGTACCTTCCAAAACAATACTATCAATCTTCCATAGGTCATTTTCCTTAGACAGCTCTATTGTGCCTAATAATTCCTGATCTTGATTGATTAATAACAATACAGAGCGATTACCTGCAATTTCTTCAGTAATTTTCTCATTTCCGTCAAGCTCTGCTGATTCAGCCTGTATTAATTTATCTGCTTCAGCTTCATTGCCTGGAGATCCAACCATTAGCTTGTCAGCCTCTGCTTGCTGAATTTTTTTCTGGCTTCCGTATTCGCTTACTAAATTAAAATAATCATCAAAATTAGAAACATTGGCTAGTCCAGCTATGTATTTGGCATAAACTTCTTTTGGAGTATCTATAATCTCTGCTGGCAGTTCAGGCTCTTGAATATCTATGCCAGGTTCTTTCACAACAAGAAGTTCCTTGGATTTTTCTGGCTGCTTTTGCTCTTCAAGCAAATATGGCTTTAAAATATATAAATAGACGCCAGCAGATACGCTTACTAAAAAAACAAAGCTAATAATCATAACTAGCAAGCCGGCAACTTTGTTGCTTCTGCCGGCAATGGGATGGTAATCCCTAAATTCCTTTGGCATTGACTGCACTCCTGCAACTGTTTCAGGCTTGGCCGCATGCGGAAGCTCTATGCCTAATTCTGGCTTAGCTTTAATTGGCTCTGATGGAGCCTGAACTGGAACAGGCTTAGGCACAATTGGCTGTTCAGCATCTATTTTAGGGATTGTTTCTTTATCATCAAACATAAATTTATAATAAAAATTTAATTTTCAATTGATAGATTGCCAGAACCATTTGGATTATATCCTCCCCTTACCTCCTGGCCGTCAAGATAAGTGTCTCCGTCTGTATCAGGATCAAGCGGATTTGTGTTATAGAACTCAATTTCTTCCTTGTCGCTCAAGCCATCATCATCAGAATCAACTAAAAACCTATTAGTGCCCAACTCTGCTTCCTGCTCATCAGTCAAGCCATCTCCGTCATAATCAGCTGTGTCTTCAGGTTCTTCTGCTATGGTGGAAAGCTCTTCTTCTTCCATAAGATCATCACCTAATTCAGCTTCTTCTTCAAACTCATCAATTTCTATGTCTTGTATATAGAATTCATCCTGTTCTGTAATATCAGCGCTTGTATCATTGATTTCATTAGCTTGTTCAAACCTTGGCTTTAAAACCTTTTGATAAATAAAAACTCCTGCAACCAACACTACTATAAGGGTAATGATGCCTAAGACAAGGTATTTTAAGGTTCCGCCTGTTTTCATTGGCGGCTCAATGCTTAACGGCTGTCTTGGTCCAGGCCTGGCTGGCGGCTGCATTTGCTGAGTCTCCCTAGCCAGCCCTGCTGGCGGCCTTTCAACATCAGCAAAAATATCCTCTGCTGATTTATTTGTGCCAGGCACAGGAACTTGCGGAAAAATCTGCGCAGATTGGACATTTCCTTGGCCAGGCTGTGCTGGTTGTCGGTTCTCAAACATATAGTTAATTTAATATTATTATATCACCTTTTTTTAATATTTAACAATTTAATTGCACGCGCATCGGCTTTCAATGCAGTCCCTGCTGCAGCTAAGCTCTATTGAGCCGCTTTCATTATCATAGGGATCTGCTGCTATAACCCGCACATAATAATCCTGCGCATTAAGGTTATCTAGATTATTAATAATATATTGGCTGTTAAGGCCAGCGTCAACTCTAACAGCAGGTTCTTGATATGGGCCGTATTCAACATAGTATTTTGCAACATCATTGGTCTCAAAATCCCAGCTTACTTCAATTTTCTTGTTATTAGCATCAGTAGTGTCAGCTATAGCTGATACATTAATAGGATCATCAGGAGCTTTAATGTCAGAAATCTCAACAGATTGTTCATTTGAATAATCAGATTCTACATTTTTGTCATTAATTACTGTCATGGCAAAATAATATATAGTGTTATTTTTTAATCCGCTAATTTCCTTAGGGCTATGGTCAGATAGAACATAATCATCATATTTTTTGCTCTTCTCACCTAAATATATTTTAAAGCTATATCCATTGTTAGATATGCTGTCATTCCATTCAACTATGGCCTGTTCTCCTTTTTGGGCATTATCATCATTTTTAACAGTCCAGTCAGTAGCATTTAAGCTAAATGGCCTGTCTTCGCGAAAAAACAAGAAATCCTTTATTACCTGAACTAAGCCATTGGCGCTTACATATTCAAATATTCCACGGACAACCGGCTCTAATGTCAGAGAGGGCAGATCATCCATAGTGCTTTCACTGCCTTTATCCCGGCAATAGTAAATTTCAAAATCATTATCAATACATCCGTCTCCTTCCAATCCTGGGGTGCAATTGTCATCGCTGTCTTCCCACCTAATAGGCCAGGCATTAGGATCAGTTACTAAAGGCCATGGATTGTCGCAAAAAAAGAGAATAATTCTTGCTTTGCCAGTAATTTCTCTGCCCTTGGTTGATAATGGGCTGATTTTGTCTTCAATAATAGCGGCTATAGCCCTTACCCATGTTTCTGCATCTTCATGATTGCCAGAAGTAACTATGGCTAATCTCGTATCATTTAAATCAGCTTTAATCTGGGCAATATCAACATTATCTGAAGACCATGTCCAACTCCAGCTATATACGCCTGGGATGCTGACAATTATATCATTATTTGAGGCAACTGCCTTGGCAATAAAGCTATAATCACTATGCGGTTTCTGAAATAAATGCTGTGCAGGATCAATTTCAACTCTGTCAATTTGGCAAATCTCATCGCCAGTTTTAAAAGACCAGATATGGGCCTTAGGATAAGTAATGCCATTAAAGCTGGAAACAGCTGTTAAATTATTGCCATTCATGCCAATTCCATAAGCGCTTAATACCCCGTTCTGGCTGCTTAAATTCTTGTCGCCTTTTACAATTACATAATATGTAATATTTGGATCCAAAGGACTCATTACAAAGAAATCAGCCACTGTTGCTTCATCTCCAATATCATGGCTAGAAGTACGCCCCTTGATTGCGCAAAAATTGCTTGTGTCAGCAGCTGCTGCCTGATGCTTGGAAAAAATTGGAAATAATTTAGCTAAAAATTCTTTAATCTTGCTGACTATTCTGGCAAAAAACCCAGCAGGCTTTTCTTGAGCAAGCTCTGTTAACAATTCAGTATTGCTAGGGCATAAATTATCGCCATAATCGCCAGCTACTATGATATTGCCTGATAGGCTACCCTTATTCATCTTTTGGTCAAATTTAACGCTAACTATAGTGTTGCGGCAAACTTCATCATCGCCTGGTTCTGGCAAAACTGATTCTACTACAGGCCTAGACCTGCAGCAAGTATCATTGCCGCATCCATATAATTCTTTGTCGCCGCATTCTTCATCAGACTGGCATCCACAGCACATTCCGCGATTCTCCTTGTTGCACGGAACAATATTAGGCTGGCAGAAAAGATTTGAAGAAATACTGCTGCATTTATCATCGCTTGGTTCGCAGCAGCATTTGCAGGAGTCATCTATGCCAGGAGGTATACAGCCTACTCCGCTCTTGCCATTAGCGTCTAAACAAGTATATCCAATAATGCATTTTAACGTACATGAATTTGTATCATCATAGCATGGATCTCCAGGGCCTTCTCTTTCTTCATCGCAAATACATTTATCATTGCAATATGGTTTTTCAGCAGGGCACATTGTTTCATCTTTTTGGCATCCTGGAATTGCTGGTTCAGCATCGCATGTAATAGGGCATTCATCTTCGCAAGTTTTAACTTTGCTATATTCCTTGTCTTTATTAGGTGCGCTGCAATTATCTTCGCATCCATAATATGCGCAGTATTGAAATCCATCTTCCAAGAAACGGCTCTCTTTGACGCCAGCGCATGCATTTCCGCGCTGATTGTCAACACAGCATGCAGAATGCAAACTGCATTCAGACAAACCTCCAATTCGCGAGCAGTCGCGGCAAACGCCGCCAGGTATGCTTGTGTCGCAATACTTGCCGCTGCTTCCCTCGCAATTACAGGCAGCATCATGCTCTTCCTGCGTAGTGCCTACATTAGCGCAGCCAGAGCAATATCCCCATTGATCATCGCTGTCTTTTAAATCAACAGCGCTGCTTCCGCAGTCATTATCGCAAGTCAATGGAGAACAGCAAGCTTCATTAGTGTTGTCAGGCTTGTTTTCTGTTTTGTCGCAGCAGCATTCGCACAAACCCTGGCTTCTAGTGCAAATATCATTAATGCATTGAAAATTATTAGGGCAAACTGGCATCTTAGTAGCGCAGACCCCGATATTATTATCATCCACACAAGATAAATTGCCGGTGCACATATCACAATCAGCATCAGGATATACGCAGTCTCCTGAAGCAAGCTTGATTGGATTGTTAAACGGCGCCTCTCTGACAGGGCAGGTCTGTCTTGTTTCTAAATGCCATTTTGGCTGGCCATTGTAAAGAGCGCAGTACTGCCTTGCTAAATCATTGTCAATATCAGGCGACTCTGTATCAAGACTGCATGCCTGAGCATTTGAAACGCATCTATTTAAGCCAGAATTGTAGCTGCAATTGATACATCCGAGCAAAGCGCAGTCGCAAGTAGCTCCATAGGTAGTAATGCTTGGATTAGGACTGCAGTTGCCAGGAGAATTTGGACAAAAAATGCTGTCAAAACAAATATTAATATTATAGCCAGAGCATGAATCATTATCAAAGCATGTTGTAATTCCTGAGCCAGGATCTTCGCAATTATCCAGACTGGAACAGCAGCTGTTGTCTTCGCACTGCACAGGCTTTTCTGGAGGACATCTAACGTCAGCGCCTGTGCTAAACTGCCATTCATAGACGCTTGAATCAACATTGCCATAGCATTTATCAGCGCTTGGCTGGCAGCGCCCTTGTTCTGGAGTTCCAGCCGGACAGCAAACGCCAATACCGCAATCAGCATCCTGCTGGCATTTGCCAATAGTTAAGTTCAGGCCATTGCTCTCTGTCCCAAGAGAACCTTTTACTATTTTAACAGGTCCTGTGACAGCCTGCTGATGGATTATGGTATCTGCCCTGTCTGGCTTAACGCCAAGAACGGTGTCTTTATCCCAATAGGTTATAGCCTTATCTGACTGATCTTTGTTAATATAGAATCTGACAATGCTGTTTGCGCCAAATTTATCAAAGTATTCGCCCCATAAGCTAATATTATCATTATGCTCTCCAAATATCGGCTCTATGCGGCATAATCCAGGCCTTAATGCCTCGTCTTTGTCAAATGTAAATTTTTCAGGGCTTAAAGCGTTTTTGTCGCCGACTATTACCTCAATATCATATGCCTGGTCGTCAACAAGGGCATCTGGCACTTTAACTACAATCTGATTATTCTGCCAAATGCTGTAAGCGCAAACCTTTGGAAATTCAAAATCAGCCTCCTGTTTTCCAAAGTAAACAGTATTTGAACCCTTAAGGTTTCCAAATCCGCTCCCACGTATAGTCACATACTGGCCCTCTGGGCCAGATGATGGATCAATAGACACAATAACTGGGCCCTCAACAGGCTCGGGAATTTTTTTAAAATATAGATAATTGCTATTTGGCTCTGCAACTCTCTGGGCAAACGTGGTTGTTTTGCCATTTTGTATATTAGGAACCCTTGCAGTTCCTGACAAGCTGTTTACAAACAAAGGGTTATTAGCTTTGACTTTTTGTTTAACATTTCCAAAATATGCAGCTGCATTTAATAGTTTAACTCCGCTGTATGTCAGAATAGTATCTAACTGCCCCTCATCTGGATCTAATTTGCACAAACCCGGCCTGCTAATCTTGTTAACTTTAAAATCTTCAATGTTTGGTCCAGGCGGGAGATTGGTAACATCTGAGCCATTGGCAGCTTCTACTTTGATTGCTCCAATTACAGCTCCAACAGGCACTACTATGATAATCTGTCTGTCTGTCCAGCTATTATCGCAGGCTGGATTAACAGTCTCGGCTAATTGAGCCTGCACGCTAAAACCAGCTCCTCCCCAGAATAATACTTTGCTCGTAACTGAATCATAATCTAAAAAGCCACGCCCATGAATAGTCGCTAAATTGCCAACAGCGCCGTTTGGAACGGTTTGATTGCATTTTCCAGTAGCGCAGTCAGAATCTTTAATACAAAAAATATCTATATCGTCATCACAAAAACCTCCGACAGGACTGATAGCATCAATCCTTGGAGGACCGCTGCATTCGCATTGGCTGTTATCAGCATCAAATTCGCAAGTTAAATAACTTTCGCATCTATCATTATTTACATTACATTCGGCATTATTAGCTCCAGGTCCGCATGGATCTCCATGCCCTCCCTTGCTTATGCACAAGCAGGAGTTTTCATCACAATACTTGATATATGGATCACAAATAGAATCATCAGCCTGGCATCCGGGTAAAATAGCATTGCCATCGCATGGAATCTCTTTTTCTTTGCCAACATAACAATCAGAGCCAACGCACGGGCCCCAGCTATTGTTAATGCATGTTTTCCAACAGTCGCCAGCGCTGCATCGTTCAGTCTGGCCAGTAATGCAGCCTGTTCCTGTAACAGCTCCTGTTGAGTATAGCAAGCGGCTAAGTATGTATGTAACAATAGCAAAACAAGCTAGGATTATTAAAATGCCTATAATGCTGTTTTTCAAAATCTTCTTAGCCTTATCAACCTTTTCAGGATCTCCGCTCGCAGTCATCCAGATATATCCGCCATACATCATTAAAACAACAGCTAAAATACCCAGCAATCCAAGGGCAATCCTTATGATATTAATAACTATTACGCGAGGATCTTCCTTGCCTAATCCTATTTCTTCCATTTTTTCCGCGCCAAAATCCTGGCCTGCTATTTCATCTCCCCATAAATCAGCTGTTTGCGCTTGGACATTAAAGGCAAGCAAGCCAGAAAACAACAGTATGATTGCTGCTATAATGATTAGAAATTTTCTGCCTTGCTTAATCATATTTATGGGCAGCTATCGCTTGCAACTGGCTGATCATTGCAGCAAGTAGGCTGTATACTGCTTGCTGCGCAGCTGCTGCTAGCGCTAGGCTTGTAACAATTTTGATAAATATCTTTAACACCAGAGCCAAAATGCGCCCTATACTGCATTGAGTCATTAAAACTGGCATGCTTAATCTTGCCAATAGTCTGGTCTGGCTCATTATCAGGAGGGCTGCTTATCTCCTTGTCTTGCTTAAAGACCCAATATCCAAGCGGACGCTTATTCACGCTCCATAAATTAACCAGCTGATGCTCTACTTTTTTATCTCCCTGGTCTATAATAGTGCTTCCAGACTTTAAGGTGTCGCTTAATAGCAGCTTGTCAAAATGAGCTTCAACTACCTTGTCTAAATGAACGCCAGCCTGATATGGAGCTATATTGGTTGCTAATATTTTAGGAGGAGTTAAATCAAGCGCATCGCTTATCCAGAAAGACCATTGATAGCTGTCTCCCTGATTAATATCTCCAATGTTTTCGTTAAAAAAGCTAATAGGGCCATAGGCATTGCTGTCGCGGTTTCCATCCAAGGAATTATTAGCTGTATCTGTAATTCCAGAATTTAATTTTCCTTCAGGATGGTTGCGATTATCTATATTGTCATAGCAAATTCCATTGTTGCATGAGCTGAACGGACTCCTTATTAAACAATCGTCATCGCTTGAACAAACAGAAGCCAATTCAGCAGCTGTTAAATCAACCCTTATATCACTATTTTCAGGCAGACAGTAAATCGCTTCTCCGCATCCGTTAATACCGCATTGGTTGTCAGAAATAAATTCAACCGTACGGTATTGATTAGATATTACAAACTTGCCAGACACAATCTGGCTAGTATCTAAATTAACTACTTTAATATAATCAGCTATTAAATTATATGGGCCTGATACTGTTAAAGGATTGATTGCCTCATTAAAATTAATCTGAATAATTGCGTTCTTAGGCTTGTCTGGCCTGTCATTAACCTGCTTTTCCACCTGCTTGTCTGCGCCTCCTGACATTGGCATGACAATCAAAGCAATAGTACTGCTGCTTAGCTGAATGTTGTTGCCTGACTTGCCTGCTGCCTCAGCTGTGATAATAATTTTTCTATTATTCCCAGGATCAATAGCTGCCTTAACCTGCGCATGCGTGTCAACAGAATTTTTAATGCGCTGAGCCAAGTTTGATAAATTGCTGTCAATTTCAATCTCATCAGCTCCAGGCTGACTGTCAACAAAAGAATATCTAGAATTTCCAACCATAAATATGTCTGCCTGCTGCCTTGTCTGCATAGTAATCTGCCAGCTATGTCCTGGTTGGTATCCGCTTTCAAAATTAATCTGCAAACCGCATGCTACTGTAATCTGATCTCCAAGAATATTTAAAGAAGGCGTGTCAACATAGCCAGGCATATTATATGCTACATTGGCAGTCAAAGGATTTGAATTATTAATGCTGATATCAATGCTTCCATCGCAATGGTTATTATTTGGATTAGGAATGTCTATATCAACACTGCCTGGATTAGTTTTAATATATGAAACAGAGTTAGCCCTGTAAACGCGCGGAACAGCGCTTACCTCGATTGAGCCTGACGCCTGTTTGGCTAAAATAATGTTGCCAGCAGTATCCTGAGCATTATCCGGGCCTGGGAAAATGCTGACAACCTTTGGCGGCATAAGGTCTAATTTAGTATTTACTTCAAAACTCCATTCAAAACCAGCAATATTGAAAGCATCATCCTTATTTGTTTTTTTAATATCAGTGCTTAAATAGACTGAATAATATATTGGCTCTGTTTGCGAGCCAAGCGGATTCATAGGGCTGAACACAAAAATTTTGTTATCCTTTGAAGCTGCTATAGCATCAGTGATATTGTTTTTTCCATCGCCTTCTTTGCTCTTGTAAATCTTAATGCTGTCTGACAAGATCTTGGCTCCTGGATCGCATCTGTTAGCGCTAACAGAATCACAGATAGTAGAAGGGTCAATCTCCTCCCTGAACGTAACCATAATTATGGTATTGCGAGGCACGTCTGTCTGTCCTGGCTCTGGATAAACGCTCTTAACAATTCCGTTTCCAAGAGCGCCCAAGCCAGCTCCGGGAATGCTCGCGCCTCCCTGGCTCTGTTCTCCTCCGGTTGCATACAATAATCTGTTTAAAATAAAAGTGGCAATAGCAAAAGCTGCTAAAATTATTAATAACCCTATAGTTCCATTGCGCAATATTAATTTAGCTTTATCAACCTTGGCTGGATCTCCGCTCGCAGTCATCCAGACATATCCGCCATACATAATCAATATCACGGCTAAAATGCCGAGCAAGCCCAATGCTATCCGTATAATATTAACAGCTATTATTCGCGGATCATTCTTGCCCAGCCCTATCCTTTCCATCTGCGTTGCTCCAAAGCCCTGTCCGGCTATTTCATCTCCCCAGAGATCAAGCTCTGTATCCTGCGCTCTTGCCGGAACGCTAACTACGCTAACAAAAGTTAGCATAGCAGCTAAAGTAATTAAACAAATAATAATGTATTTAAATACGCGTTGCATGGGAGTTTATTGCAAGCAAAAATTGCTTAATCTAAAAACAAAAACAAAAGAAAAAATGTTAAAATTTTTTTAACTATTTCTTGACTTAAATTTATAATAATTATAACATAAAACGGCTGGTAAGCCAAATAAAATGACTATTAATCAAATTATACATAAAGTTAAGGAAAATGACCCGCAGGCCAAAGTGGAACTGCTTTATTCTGCCTATGATTTTGCAGTACAAGCCCATGGCCAGCAAAAACGAAAAACAGGTGAATTATATATTCAGCATCCTCTTCATACTGCATTTATATTAGCTCAAATGAAGGCTGATTTGCCTACTATTGCTGCCGGAATACTTCATGATGTGCCAGAAGACACTGATGTAAAAATTGAAGAAATTGAAAAAAAATTCGGTGAGGAAATATACTCATTAGTAGAAGGGGTCACAAAATTGAGCAAAATCAAGTACAGGGGCATTGAACGATACAGGGAATCTCTGCGCAAAATGTTTTTAGCCATGACAAGCGATTTGCGCGTAATGCTGATTAGGTTTGCTGACCGGCTTCATAATCTAAGAACCCTTGACGGAGTTGAGCCTAAAAAACGTTTGCGCATTGCCAATGAAACATTGGAAATCTATGCTCCAATTACAGGACTTCTTGGAATCTGGCGGCTTAAATGGCAAATGGAAGATATTTGCTTTAAATACCTCTATCCTGAAGAATACAAAAAGCTGGAGTATAAATATGAGATTGAAAAAAAAGTAGAATTAAACCAATATATTCAAAAAATTAAAAACATTGTTTCTAAAAAATTAACATCTGCTGGGATTGATAATAAAATTGAAGGCAGATTTAAGCATTTATACAGCATTTGGCAGAAAATGACTGCCAAGGACAGAAAATTTGATGAAATATATGATGTGTTTGCTTTAAGGATAATTGTTCCAACAATAGCTGACTGCTACAATACATTAGGCATTATTCATACTATTTGGAAGCCAAACTACAACCGCTTTAAAGATTATATTGCCGTGCCAAAGCCAAATGGATATAGAAGCCTGCATACTACTGTATTTGGGCCAGAAGGCAAAGCTACAGAATTCCAAATCAGAACGCAGGAAATGCATGAAGAATCTATCTATGGAATATCAGCTCATCTGCATTACAAACATTATGATTATGATCCAAGAACCAAGCCTTTAAAATGGATGCAGGAAATCTTAGACGCCCAGCGAGAAAACAAGGATACCCAGGAATTTATTAAACAAATAAAGTTTAATATTTTCCAAGACCGCATTTTTGTCTTTACGCCCAAGGGCGATGTATATGATTTGCCAAGAGAGGCTACGCCAATTGATTTTGCTTATGCAGTGCATACTGATATTGGCAATAAATGCTCTGCAGCCTTGGTAAATAACAAAATGGCAAAATTAGATCAGGAATTAAAAAACGGGGATCTAGTAGAAATTATTATTGAAAAAAGCAGAAAAGGGCCTAATCATGACTGGACTAAATTTGTTAAAACAAAAAAAGCCCGAGATAAAATCAAGCAGCATTCTCGTAAATTTAGTTTAGATACTATTAAAAAAACTATTTCACCTAAGTAATATGGATATTTTTATTAAATTAGAGTATAATATAATCACATCGCATAATTATTGCGGATAAAATAAGTTAAAAATTATGAAAAATTTTAAAAATACACTTAAAAAAGGAATATTCAGTTTTTTGATATATAAAAAAAATAATACTTTTTATGGAATTTGTAGAGAGACCGGATATGTTGAAGAGGGAAATTCTGAAAATGAAGTATTTAACAAGCTTACTAATGGAACAAAAGCAATTCTTAAAGCTATAAAAAATAATCCAAAATTATTACCAAGCATTAATAATAGACCGCCATTAAAATATAGATTATTATTTTATTGGATTCCTTTTTATTATAGTTTGTTAAATATAATTAAAACTTACAAGGTTGAAACTTTCGAGCTTACTCAAACTGAACTTAGCGCATCTTAATGGCAAGATATCTTAAAAATAGAAGCAGTAAAGAAATTATTGCTTTTTTGTCGTCTCACGGGTTTTATAAAACTAATATATCAGGAGATGATGCAATTTTTGAAAAGAAAAATTGGTTTTTAGTATGCAAAGTAACTTTGAACCAAAAATCAACTCCTATTGGAACTATGCAACAAATAAAACGATGCTCTGGATATAAAAGCAAAGAATGGATAAAATGGTGGAAAGAAAATAAACATGGTGAATAACTATTAAAAAAATTATTTCATCGCCTAAGTAAAAACAGCCCAAAGGGCTGTTTTGAATTATCTTCCAAACACTTCTCTCAATTTCTCTCTAGTCTTAGGCCCTGTATATCCAAAGCCAGGATCGTCAACTGAATCAACCACGTTGTATTTTAATTGAAATCTCTGAATAGCTGTTTGAGTAAGATTGCCATAATATCCTGTAACTAATCCCTCAGGATAAATATCAGGTATTGATGATAATAATTGCTGCAGTCTTTTAACATCAGGATCAGACATTCCTCTGTATAATCCATAGGTAAACACAGCTGATACTGGCTCCTCGTCTGTAGGAGGAGGGCCTGGAGGAATGATTTTCTTTCCTAAAACCTGCGGAGCTGTAGTTGGAGGAGTATATAATTTAGCTGTTCTTTTGTCATCCAATATTACATCATATCCAATCATATATCCTGTATCATAATTAGATAAATCATATACCTCAACAATATCATTCCATTTGAATCCTTTGGATTCAAATACCTCTGCGTTAAGTATGGGGAGTTTTTTGTTATTCTGAATATAATATACAGCTGATTTTCCTTTTTCCTTGACCAGACTGTATTCTGATATATTTGAATCAGATGATTCTCCTGTTTTCACAGCAATAGGTTCTGTGCTATATCCCCATTGGTTATATAGCTTAACATATACCATATCCCCAG
>JBDRKN010000017.1:0-57555 GCA_043813955.1 bacterium
TTTTTGCCAAAGATAATTTTCTTCAAATACTTTCTGATTTTGGCCTCAGATGGTATTTGGTTGAGAAGAGCAATCATAGAACAAGAGCTTAATTATTAATACTATTATTTTACTCTTGTTCCATGTTGTATAGTATACCCATTTTATTTGCGTTGACTTAAAAGGTAATTTATGTTATCCTTACCTTTATTAAAAAAATGCGAAAAATTATTAAAATCTTGGTTGAAGTATCGTTGTTTCTAGCCAAAACAATCATTTTTTTCAAAAAATTAATAGTCGGGTTTTTTAACATCATAATTAAGAAACCTGCTTTTATTCTATTATATTCTCTTTATCATGGCTTGATTATTCCCATATATTGCTTGTACTTATTCATATCCAAAAAGCTTGGATTAAAAAAATCTAAAGACAGAAAAATATCTATTTTTCTGTCTAATAAAAGATTAATCTATATTATAATAGTTTTCTTGACTATTATTCTTGTTTTTAGCAATTTAACCACTACCAGAGACGCTATTGCTTCTGAAGAAGTAGTTGGAAAAACTATTTTAGGCAAATTAGTATCAGGAGAATTTACTCATTTAAATGAATTAATTGAAGAATATCAGGGAGAGGGCATAATGCGCCCTGCCCAGACCAGGTATTTGGACAGATATGCGTATTTAGAGCCTCAGCGCAATATTGCGACCAATGTTAAGCTTGATGTTTTAGATATTGAACCTGGGTCTATAGATATAACTGTGCCTATTAGCGAGGTGGGCATTGCAACTACCAAGACAGTCCAGCCCCGCACTAGTGTTATAGAATACGTGGTACAGTCTGGAGATACTGTTAGTACTATTGCCCAGTCTTTTGGCATTACTGTTAATACTATTTTATGGGAAAATAACTTAACTGCCTACAGCTATATTAAGCCAGGACAGAAGCTTGCTATCCTTCCTTCATCTGGAGTCAGGCATAAAGTTAAAAGCGGAGACAGCATTATTGCTTTAGCTCGGAAATATGATATTGAGCAGGAAGAGATTATGAAAGCTAATGGAATTACCAATCCTAACCAGCTTAAGATCGGACATGACCTTATAATCCCGGGGGGAACCAAGCCTCGCGTAGTTGCGGCTTCTGTTAGAACACCTATATTTACCGGTTCTGAAGAATCAGCCAAGCCTGTCTATGGAAGCAAGATGAACTGGCCTACCCAGGGTCATAAAATCACCCAGTATTATTCATGGCGCCATAGCGGTTTGGATATTGCCAACAAAATTGGCACTCCTATTTATGCAGCTGATGCTGGCACTGTAGAGGTTGCTGTCTGGAACCGCCATGGCTACGGAAACAATATTGTTATAGACCACGGAGGAGGCAAAAAAACCAGATATGCTCATTTATCCAGCTTTGGAGTCAAGGTTGGCGATACTGTAGACAAAGGACAGTATATTGGAGGAATGGGAAGCACAGGCCTTTCTACAGGCTCTCACCTCCATTTTGAGGTCATTATTGACGGAAAGAAGTATAACCCTCTTAACTATATTGAATATTAGGTTGAATAAAGTTTAAAAATTGGTTATTATGTAATAGCAGGTTGATTTTTTTTTTAAAATATGTTACTATGGGGCGAATTATTATTGGCAGTATTGTCTTTATAATCGGAGTCATCTTTATCTTAAAAACCGAATGGTTTTTAAGGAATTTTGGCCGTATTGGTTTTTTTGAAAGACGCTTTGGTGTTCAGGGAGGTTCTAGATTAGGATACAAATTAATTGGATTGATTATTATCTTCTTTGGAATACTCATCATAGTTGATCTATTTGGAGGCTTTATGGGCGTAATCCTGTCTCCTCTCACTAAATACCAAGCATAATTTGGGCCCGTAGTTCAGTTGGCTAGAATGCCTGCTTTGCATGCAGGAGGTCAGGAGTTCGAGTCTCCTCGGGTCCACATAAAGCAACTTTAATATACGTTAATTTATGCCATTAAACACACTTACCATTATCTCAATATTAGCCTTGTTAATGTCAGGGTTTATTTTTATCAAAGATTATCTTTTATCTGCAAAAGTTCAAGTATTTTTCGGAGATAGTATACAAATTTCTTGTAGGGAAGGGGGCGTGGAAAATGAAAAAAAACTTATATTAAATTGTAATTTTACTAACATAAGGAATCATCTGGGAGTTATTAATGGGTCAAAGCTACAACTTTTATTTCCAAATGGGAACATGCACGAATTTAATTGGAAGATTTTTTGCCGTTGGGAAAGATTGAATGCAACTCATGATGGATTGCCTAGATCGGTTCCAGTATTAGCAAAAAGTAGTATTTTCCAGATAATAATTTTTGTTTCCGAAGAAAATTTTTCTTGGGTGAAAGGTAAATATAAACTTTCTTTCCGTGGTTGGTATAATAAGGAACCATATAAAAATGATAGTAATATAAATAAAACAATATATTTTTCTTTAGATGAGCAGAACGCAAGTGAAATTAATAAATTTTTAACAACAGGAGAAGGAAATATAGAAACAAGATCCATCAGGATTTTTAATTCTTAATGCAGGCGGTCAAAATTTCTACAATCTGACCATCCCCAAGCACCACTTGAAAGCGTGCTTCCATAGCGCGCTCCGGGCGGGAGCGACTCAGGCAGTTTAGCTCAAGGCTAAATACCCCAAAACTGATAAATTTTTCCCATTCCTTAATTAAAAAATGCCTGCCTGAAATTAAATAAAAATGAGCAGGGCAAAAATTTATTAGTTTTGTAGCCCGCATCGCAATGCGGACTGCCTGAGGAGCGGGGTGGGCCAACTGCGAGAGTAGCTATGCTTCATCCGTGTTAGTCGCGAAATAGGTTCGGACTTCATTGAACACGGACCACAGGGGAAACACTGTTAATGCGGTGTTTTTTTCTTTTTTCTTTGACCAAAGAATTCTTATAATATATAATAAATTCTATAAGAACAAATATTTATGGACACAAAGCATAAAATCATAATATCAGATTCTAGGGATATGTCGGAATTAGAAGATAATTCTGTAAATCTTGTTATAACCTCACCACCATACTGGCAATTAAAAGACTATGGTAACCCAAATCAAATTGGGTTTAATGACAGCTACGAGGATTATATAAATAATTTGAATTTAGTCTGGAATGAATGTTTTAGAGTTTTAGAAGATGGTTGTAGGTTGTGTGTGAATATAGGTGATCAATTTGCTCGTTCTGTTTATTATGGAAGATATAAAATTATTCCTATAAGAACTGAAATAATCAAATTTTGTGAGCATATTGGCTTTGATTATATGGGTGCTATAATTTGGCAAAAAACTACAACTATGAATACATCAGGTGGCGCTAGTGTAATGGGGAGTTTTCCATGTCCGAGAAATGGAATTATAAAATTAGATTATGAATTTATATTAATTTTTAAAAAATCAGGAATAGCCAAGAAAGTTTCAAGAGAAATAAAAGAAAAATCAAAAATGACACAAGATGAATGGAATAAGTATTTTGTGGGTCATTGGAATTTCAATGGAGTAAGGCAAGATAAACATTTAGCAATGTTCCCAGAAGAGTTGCCGGCAAGATTGATAAAAATGTTTAGTTTTGTTGGTGATACAGTTCTTGATCCATTTTTAGGAAGCGGGACAACTTCTCTTGCTTCTGGTAATTTAGATAGAAATTCCGTTGGTTATGAGATCAATGAAGATTTTTTAGAAGTAATTAAAGAAAAAGTTTTAGGGCTAAGAAATTTATTAAAAAAAGGTGAAATTGAAATTATTAAAAGAAAAAAATATAAGGTAGATTATAAAAATGATATAGATAAGTTGCCGTATATCTTTAAAGACCCAATTAAATTTGATAAAAAAATTGATCCAAGAAAAATTAATTTCGGCTCAAAGATAGATAAAACAGAAAATCAAAAAGAGGAGTTGTTTTCTGTTAAAAAAATTATTACACCGGAAAAGATGTTGCTAAATAATGATTTAATTATAAAATTAATAGGGGTAAAGACTGATAATAATAAAAAAGATCAAGCCTTGGAATTTTTAAATAATAAATTAAGAAATCAAAGAGTTTTTATTAAATTTGATTCTTTAAAATATGATAAAGAAAATAACCTTTTGTGTTATTTGTATTTAAAAAATAAAACATTTATTAATGCTCATTTAATAAAAAGTAATTTAGTTAATGTTGATGAAAACTTTGATTATAAATATAAACCAAAATTTTTAAATTTAATTTAATAAAACTATGCCAAAAGAATGGATACTAAATCAAGCAAATATGAGGTGGGGCTTGACCAGAAAGACCAAAGTTGGTCCGGTTTCTGAATTAATAAGAAAGTGTTCACCTAAATCCTTGGAAGAGTGGGAAATGTATTATTTTAAAAATGCTTATCCCAAGGAGCATTTAGAAGAGCTTGGGAGAAGGCTTTATATAAAAATAACTGAAGTATGTCAGGCAGAGATTGAAACAGTAACAGAAAATGACTGCATGGATTTTATTACTAATTTAGTAATTAACCGAACTTTTGATGGTTACCAGTCTGAAATTCAAACTATTTATGGACAACTACAGCAAATTTTAGAAGTAAAAATTGAATCTGCTTCAGATGAATGGGATAGAAAATATAATGTGGATTTTTTTATCAAAATAAACAATAAATACATTGGGCTTCAGATTAAACCAGCAGGATATGCTTATATCCCTCAAATAGTTAACGAGTTAAAATTCCAAAAAGAAACTCATAAAAAATTTACTGATAAATATGGTGGAAAAGTTTTTTATGTTATTTCAGTTAAAGATGAGAAAAAGAAGATAATTCAAAATCTGGAAATTATAAAAGAGATAAAAGATGAAATAAGAAGACTGAAAAAATAATAAAGTCTGTTTTATAAGAAGATGGCGCTTCTCAGCACCTTTCCCTCTATCTTCCCCCGCCTCCCGCCCCAACACCTCTCAGAAACACCTCTCAGAAACGTTGACAAATCTAGCAAATTAGCGCATGATTTATTCTTAGTTATAAGTACATTTCAGAATTTAAAACAAAAAGGAGGAAAAAAATGAACTTTCAAAGGATGCAATCAATGTCTCGTTGGAAGCTCAACGTTTTTGCGTTATTTTTACTGTTTGACACATTTGCTCGCTCTGCATGGCGCAGAAAGGATAAAGGATTGCGTGGTTTAGTGTGCTACCCGTGGTTTCTATTCCAGTATTTTATCCAGATGCTGATTGGTTTTTTTCTACTAACCTGGCGGGTAACAATTATACTTTCGTTCTACGCCTGGTTTCGGAGGATTGATGATGTGATGGATGAGGATGCCGATCCGCCGCGAGGATACACACGAAAGTCATATCTCGCCCAGAAACAAAAAGTGATCGCGTCACTTCCTAATCTCGACAACTGTTCGTCCTCGTTGCTGACAGAGGATCTATTACTTGTCTTTCTGCTTCGAGAATCAGATTACTATAAAATAAACATAGTAAAAGAAATCACCGATCTTTGGACAGTAATGTGCTGGGATAATGAGCGACAAAAAAACGTAACTATAGCCACCAGAGAAGAGATGTTTTATTACGCTAGATCTCAAGATAATTTAATTCTTGGTATTTGCGTCAAGGTCTTTGGCGGAGACGCACAACGTTTCCATGAGCTTTCCAGTTTTTCCACTGGCATTTTCACAAGAATCGACTGGCTCTCTGATCTTGATAATGATTTACGGAAAGGAATTGTAAATATTCCGCTAGAAGTTTTTGAGGAGCATAGCTTGAAGTTATCACAACTTCTTGCTTGCAAATCGTGGGAAGAGCTTTGGATCGTGCCTGGATTTTCATCTTGGTACACAGAAGAAATTGGAATGCTCGGCAAGCTATGGGTGAATATGCGAACAGAGCTTGGTCAAAACTTTGGCGGTATATTCTCTTCTCGATTTTTGACTTTTGTTTTTCAAAAGTTGGTGGTCAAGGAGTTTGAACGCGCTTTTAAGAAATCGTTCTCTCGAATTTTCATTTAAGGTCTGACGCCAACTTTGTGTTAGACCTTTTTTATTCCATCTTATTTGAATCATATTTTTTATAATTAATAACGTATGTGCTTGTTCATCGCTTTTTCGGCAATATTCCCCCATTGCTATAAACACCCCTCAGGCATTGAGTCTGTTTGTTATTTCTGATATAATTAAGATATAATTCTTAATTTTAAACTTATGTCATGGGAAATATTAGTATCCGGCTTTGCCGGAGGAATGGTCCGCGGCTTAGTCGGCTTTATTAAGTATCAGTATTCGTATAAGAATGTTGGCTTTAAATTGCCATATTTTCTTGTAATGATGTTTTTGTCAGGAATTGTAGGATTGTTAAGCGCAGGAGCTTTTAGCTTAGGCCCATTTTATTCTTTCATCATAGGTTATGCAGGAGGTGACTTTATAGAAAACGTATACAAGATTATTGTAAAAAAACCTTCTTTATATAATTTGTCTGATTTAATTAAAAAATAGATTATGCCAAAAGCTTTAAAAATTATTTTAACCATTATTATAGTATTAGCTTTAGCCATGCTGGCTATAAAAGGGTTGTCTAATGAAGATGACTGGATTTGCGTAGATAAAGAATGGGTAAAGCATGGAAATCCTAATGCGCCAATGCCTATTATAGAGTGTAAATAATATTTAGGAAATAAAAAAAGAGGCTCGACAGAATGTCGAGCCTCTTTTTCCCGGCAGATGATCATATTATTTTTTTCCGCTGTTTTTCCTGCACATTCATCATATTTGCCTTCTTAGCTATTGCATTATTTATAATTCTATGATATTATAATTCTATACGTTCCTAAAAAGCGGAACAAAAAGAAATATATGCAATTTTTAGATTTACAAACACAATTAAAAGATTTTTTGATTTTTTCTACTTTAGATATAGAAAAAATAGATCCTGAATTTCATAATCAAAGATTAAGCGAATGGCAGGAAAAAGAATATATTAGAAAAATTACTAAAGAATATTATATTTTTTCTGATTTAGAAATAAACGAATCAGTATTGTTTTTAATTGCTAACAAAATTTATTCGCCATCCTATATTTCTTTTGAAATGGCTTTTTCTTATTATAATTTAATTCCAGAAGCAGTATATGGCGTTACTTCAGCCAGCTCTAAAAAAACTAATCATTTTAAGACTGATTTAGCAGAATTTATTTATCATAGCATTAAGCCAGAATTAATGTTTGGCTATAGCTTAGTTGAATATCAAGGGCATTATTTTAAGATTGCAGAAATAGAAAAAGCTTTGTTAGATTATTTCTATATCAACTCACAGCTTAAAACAGCTAATGATTTTATTGAAATGCGTTTCAATATAGAAGAATTTAAAAATAGAATTGATAGAGAAAAACTGATAAAATACCTCAAGGCTTTTGATAATAAAAGTTTAGAGGAAAGAATTAATAATTTATTAGAATATATTGATCATGCTTAATTTAAAACAAATAGAACAATATTATCCTGATAACTTGCGCGGCTTTAGAAAAAATATGTTGCGCGAGTATTTGCAGTATAAAATTTTAGAAATTATTTTTAATTCTAAAGTAGCTGACAAATTATCTTTTTTAGGCGGTACAGCTCTGTGTATTGTCTATGGCAATACTCGTTTTTCAGAAGATCTTGATTTTGATAATTTTGGCCTCGCTAAAGAGGATTTTATTTATTTGTCTAATGAAATTAAAAAGAAGTTAGAAGATTTGGGCTATGAGGTGGAAATAAAGAATGTTTTTAAAGGAGCATATCGCTGTTATATCAGAATACCTAAAATCTTATTTGATAATAATATTTCTGAATTAGAAGGAGAAAAAATAATGATTCAAGTTGATACAGCGCCGTATGAATTTAAATACAATCCAGATAAAAAAATCCTTAATAAATTTGATGTTTTTACTCAAATTTTAGTGACACCGTTGGACGTTTTATTATCACAAAAAATATATGCCGTCTTAAATCGTAAGCGGGCTAAAGGGCGTGATTTTTTTGATATTATATTTTTATTGCAAAAAACTAAGCCGAATTATAAGTATTTGGCAAAAAAAGTGGAGATAAAGAATAGCCAAGAATTAAAACAAAAGCTTTTAGAATATTTAGATTCTATTGATTTAAAGGATTTAGCTAAAGATGTTGAACCTTTCCTATTTAACCCTAAAAATAGCAAGGAAATTATTATGTTTCGTGAATATATAGAACAAATAGATTTATAATAACTATTATGCCTAAGAACAAACCAAAACTATTAATATTAGACGGAAATGCATTGATTCATAGAAGTTTTCATGCTCTTCCTGTTAGCATGCAGACTAAATCAGGCCAGATTGTTAATGCTGTCTATGGTTTTACGTCTTTTTTGCTAAAAGCTATTAAAGAATTTAAGCCAGAATATATGGCTCTTACTCTTGATATGAAAGGTCCTACATTTAGGCATGAGAAATTTAAAGATTACAAGGCTACAAGAATAAAAGCTCCTGATGAATTATATGAGCAGATTCCCATAGTAAAAGAAATAGCCAAGGCTTTTAATATTCCTATTTATGAAAAATCAGGTTTTGAAGCTGATGATTTAATAGGCACGGTTGTTAAAAAAGTTGATAAAAAGATTGATAAGATTATTGTTACAGGAGACATGGACACTCTTCAATTAGTAGATGATGACACTTTTGTTTTTAGCATGAGCAGAGGCGTGTCAGAAAGCATTCTTTACAATGAAGAGGAAGTTAAAAAAAGATATGGTTTTGGTCCTGAAGACTTAGTGGATTTCAAAGCTTTGCGCGGAGATCCTTCTGACAATATTCCAGGAGTAACTGGCATAGGAGAAAAAACTGCGACTGAATTAATTAAAGAATTTAAAACTTTGGATAATATTTACAAAAATATCAAATCTGAGAAGATTAAAGACAGGATAAGGGAATTATTAATCAAATACAAAGAGCAGGCATATTTGAGCAAGGAACTTGCTACGATTGACAAGAAAGTAGATATAGATTTTTCTTTAAAAGATGTTGTATTTGGAGATTATAGAAAGGAAAATATCATGTCATTATTTTCTCAGTTAGAATTTAAATCATTGCTTTCCAGATTAAAAGAAGTTGATGACAAGTTTGTGCTCAAAGAGCACAAACTTGACCAAGAAGATAAGTTTTTGAGAAACGCTTCTAAGCTTAAATATTATTTAATTGATACAGAAGATAAGTTTAAAAAGTTTTTAACACAGTTAAAAAAAGAAAATGAATTTACTTTTGATACAGAAACTTCTGGCTTGGATTATTTTACAGCTTCTTTGCTAGGAATTAGCTTTTCCTGGGAAGAAGGAGAAGCATATTATTTAAAAATTAACAGCAAGGATAATAATCAAAAAAATCTTTTCAGCTACAAAAAAGAAGAGGAAAAATCTCATCCATGGCTTAAAGAGCTTAAGCCTGTTTTTGAAGACAAGGATGTAAAAAAGTTTGGGCATAATCTTAAATTTGATATCAAGGTATTAGCTAATTTTAAAATTAAAGTTCAAGGATTGGCTTTTGATACCATGATTGCCTCTTATCTCCTTAATCCTGGAAACAGGCAGCATAATCTAGATTCAGTCGTATTTACTGAATTAGGATGGGAAAAGATTTCCAAGCAGGATTTGATTGGAACAGGAAGGAACAAGATTAATTTTAACGAAGTTCCCATTGACAGATTAATGCTTTATTCATGCGAAGACTCTGATTTTACGCACAGGCTTGTTAATAAATTGTCTTTGCACTTAAAGCAGGAAAAGCTGGAAAGATTATTTAATGATATAGAAATGCCTTTAGTTTCTGTTTTAGCCAGAATGGAGCAGGAAGGGATAAGCATTGATGAAAAATATTTTAATGAGTTGGAAAAAAAGATTCAAAGAAAAATCAATGCTTTGCAAAAGAGAATATGGCAGATAGCTGGAAAAGAATTTAATATTTCTTCAGTCCAGCAATTGCGTAAGATTTTATTTGAAAAACTTAAAATTTCTACACAAGGTATTTTAAAAACCAAGACAGGTATTTCTACTGGAGCAGAAGAATTAGATAAATTAAAAAATGAGCATGAAATTATTGAGCATATTTTAGAATATAGGGAATTAGCTAAATTAAATAATACATATATCAAGGCTTTGCCTGAATTGATTAATCTAATTACTAACAGGGTGCATACTACTTTTAATCAGGCTGTCACTGCCACAGGCAGATTGTCTTCTAATAATCCTAATCTGCAGAATATTCCTGTCAGAACAGAATTAGGAAGGCAGATTAGGAAAGGATTTACAGCTAAAAGAGGAAAACAATTAGTAGGCTTGGATTATTCCCAGATTGAGCTTCGTCTAGCAGCCCATATGTCAGGAGATCCTAAGATGATCAAAGCTTTTAAGGATAATCAGGATATTCATAGAGCTACGGCAGCTGAGATTAATAATGTTAAGCTTGAAGATGTGACTAAGGAGATGAGAAGAAATGCCAAAGCAGTTAATTTTGGCATTCTTTACGGGCAAGGACCCCATGGATTATCCATGCAAACAGGCATTTCATATGATGCGGCAAAAGAATTTATAGATAATTATTTTAAGGTTTACAAAAAAATTAAAGATTATATTGACAAGACTATTGAAAAAGCTCAAAAAGATGGTTTTGTAGAAACTTTGTTCCATAGAAGAAGGTATTTGGGAGATATTAACTCTTCCATGGCCATGGTAAGGAAATCAGCTGAGAGAATGGCAGTAAATGCCCCTATGCAGGGAAGCGCGGCTGATATAATCAAGGTAGCTATGATTCAGATTGACAGCTTGATTCAGAAGAAGTATAAAGAGCAGATTAAGATGCTTCTCCAGGTGCATGATGAATTAATTTTTGAAATGGATAATGATGTTATAGGCAAAGCAGTTCCTTTGATTAAAAAAATCATGGAGAGTGTTATAAAACTTGAAGTCCCTATTATAGTTGATGTTAAAAAAGGAAAAAATTGGGAAGAAATAAAATAAATATGGTTTTAAAAGATAAAAAAATAGCTATTCTAGGTTTGGGAATTGAAAACTATGCCTTGATTAAGTATTTGGTAAAGAAAAATATCAAATGTAATATAACTATCTGCGAATCCCATAATAAGTCAGAATTGTTTGATAAGTATGATGATTTAAAAAAAATAACCAAACACATATCCTGGCGCTTGGGCAAGAGCCATTACAAGAATTTATCAGATTTTGATCTAATTTTCCGTTCGCCAGGATCTTTTATATTAAAAGACAAGAAAATAAAGCTTGGGAAAGCAATAGCAACCAGCTCTATTAATTTGTTTTTTGATTTATGCGCTAGCAAAAAGATAATAGGAGTTACAGGAACCAAGGGAAAAGGAACCACAGCCACTATAATTTATGAAATTTTAAAAACAGAAAAAAAGACATGGCTAGGAGGCAATATTGGAGTAGCTCCGTTTGAATTTATTGAGAAAATAAAAAAAACAGACTGGGTAGTTTTAGAATTATCAAGTTTTCAGTTAGAAGATATTATATCCAGCCCTCATATTGGAGTAATTACTAATTTTACCAAAGAGCATTTAGCTCCGGCTGATCCTAATAATCCTAATTATCATAAAACCATGCGCGAATATTGGACAGCCAAGCTTAATATTGCAAAATTTCAAAACAAATCAGATTATTTAATAATTAACAAAAAATTAAAACTAGGCCGCAGATTTAAATCTAAATTAATATATTTTGACAAATCTAATCTTCAAAGCCAATTGCCAGGCGAGCATAATAAGGAAAATATCGCTGCCGCAGCTGCAGTAGCCAAGATTGCCGGCATTAAGCAATCTAATATTAAAAAAGCAGTAGCAGAATTTAAAGGATTAGAGCATAGATTGCAGATGATAAAAGATTTTCAGGGAGTCAAATACTATAATGACAGCTTTGCAACCACTCCAGAATCTGCTATTACTGCTTTGCAGTCTTTTAAAAAACCGATTGTTTTGATAGCAGGGGGAGCTGACAAGAATTCTGATTTTAAAGCTTTGGCTAAAGTTATAAAAAAGAGAGTAAAGTATGTTGCTTTGCTTAAAGGCAAAGCTACGCCAAAATTAAAGCGCGCTTTGGTTCAGACAGGCTATGACAAGAACAATATAGATGTGTTTAAAAACATTAAATCAGCAGTCAAGATGTCATATAAGCAGGCAAAGATTAATGAAGTAGTATTATTATCCACTGCCTGCGCAAGCTTTGGAATGTTTAAGAATTACAAGGAGAGGGGAAAGCAGTTTACTGAAGAGGTTAACAAGTTAAAATAGAAAATTTTCAAATAAAAAAGCCGTCTTAATCTGACGGCTTTGGATTTTTTATCTCATTACTGCTAATAAAACAGTAAGGATTAGTTAAAAAATATCTTCCTTCTGCATAGGTAAAACTTATTACTATCTCCATACCTTTTTTTGCTTCAGAGATGCAAAAATTTTTTAGCATAGACTTAATTCTGTTGCCCGCTTCTGTTAACTTTTTTCTGGTCTTATCAGCTTGTTGATGTTTGATATAATAAATTACAACATCAATTTTTATTTTCAAACTTATCTTTTGCAGAAAGTCTGTAGTGGCTGAAAAATGCGTTTCAGCATTTCTTCCAATTGAGTTAATGTCATGCTGGAGTATTCTATAAACTTCTGCCTCTTTTGAATCAAGCGGCGGAAATTCGTTTGTTTTTGTTAAGCAATTAAGGCCATAAATAATAATTAAAGTTATTCCTTCCATTTCAAATTCCCCTTAAAATTTAAAAATTGTTTATAAAAATATAAGCAGAACATTACCTAAAAGTTTTTCATGATAACCAGGAGGGAGGTTAGCATAAATAACTAATAGGCAACATTCTGCCTATATTAAATTTAATGTGCAGTTCACCACCCGCTGTCATTTTATTATTCTGACAGATGATCAAGGAGGGAGAGCCATCTGTTAAAATAAAATAATAACAAGCAGGCAGTAAACTAAACATTAAAGAAGGTTGTTAATGAATATAAAATCTTATCATAATCATTTTTTTTGTCAAGGAGCCGCACAGAGCTAAATAGCATTAATAAAGTTATCTGGAAAAGGTAAAATAAATAGTGTAATAATTGCTTATAATAAAATTTAAAACTATGGGCGTAAGCCCATAGATAAAGCAAATTTAATTTTCTCTTGTTTGAGATTTTTTAGGTCGTTATGATAATATATACCCGCTCGCCGGACCCTTGCAGACTTGGGTGATGATTTCTAATTTTTTAAGCCGTTGAAGTTGAGCTTGAGCAGTTCTTCTCGGACATTCTAAAATATCAATCACATCCTTTACCGTTATCCTGCCAACCTGATCCAAGAAGTCAAGAATTTTTAATTGATTTGGATTCAAGTAAATTTGCGATTGGATTTTTTTATTAATCCTTTTTAATGAGAGTGATTTGACTTTGGCATTAATATTGTCAATTTCTTTGTTAAATCCATTAACAAAATATTCCAGCCATGGAGTAAAATCAGTCCGACGCTCTTTATAATTCTTGCCAATATTTATAGCCTGATAGTATTTAGGGCGATCCTTATTATAATAATCTTCCAAGGCAAATAATCGCCTGAAATCATACCCGCGCTGATAGAGAATAAGGGTTGCTAAAGCTCTAGCAGTACGTCCATTGCCATCAGTAAATGGATGAATGGCGGCGATTTCCTGATGAACGACCCCGGCTACAATAATTGGATGAATATCTTTCTCTTTGCTTTGTTTAATCCAAGCAACTAAATCAGTTATAAGTTTTAAAACCTCTTTAGCTGGCGGACCGGTGTAAAGTGTTTCCTGCGGAAAACCCAATCTGCGCCTGACTACATAAATCGGGCCAGTGCGGTAATGGCCGCATTGTTCATCCAGCAAAGTTTTATCTGTCACTAATTTATGAATTTTAAGGATTGTTCTTTGAGTCAGGCGTTGTTTTTTTTCAACTGCTTGCTCAATATAGCGCAGGGCCTTAAGGTAATTTTGAACTTCAAAAATATCACGCGGATGGGCTTCAATTTTTTCATGCTTGTAGACTGCTTCAACTTGATGGATATTAAGCTGGTTGCCTTCAATCCCGGTAGAGCTGTGGGTCATCCTAATCAAGGCCTGGCGGCGCAACTTTAACTCATGCTTTGGCAACAGTTTAGCATGCTCAATCACCACTTTTGCCTCAGCAATAGCGGTAAGCATATTAACGATTTTATCAGTTAATTTGTATTGTGGATTAAACATATCTTCTACTTATATAATAGCATAGATAAAATAATCGCGCAAGTATCGCGCAGATAATCGCGCAATGGATTAAAGATTTTCTGTTAGCCAGCAACTCCCTGCAGTGTCCCATCTTTTGCAGAGCTTGTATTTTAGTCCAGAATAAGGATATAATAACAATGTATAAAGTCTGCTAACAGGCTATTTTGGAGTTTATGATAAAAAAGATTTCCCAATTTATAAAACTAGACAAGCCTTTAGTTGTTTTTGACTTAGAAACTACGGGTTTGACTATTTCTGTGGACAGGATTGTCCAAATAGCCTATGAAAAAATGCTTCCAAACGGGAGAGTTATCAAAGATGATTTTTTAATTAACCCAGAAATGGAAATTTCGCCTGAAGCTATTGAAGTGCACGGCTTTACCAATGAAATGGTGGCTGACAAGCCAACTTTTAAGGACAGATCAAAAGAGCTATGGGATATTTTCAATGATTGCTATTATTCAGGTTTTAATATTTTAAGGTTTGACCTTCCTCTTTTGCGAAGAGAATTTTTGCGCGTTGGCATGGATTTTGAATTTAATGACAATCAGGTAATTGACAGCAAGATTATTTACCATTATATGGAGCCCAGAACCCTGACTAGCGCATATAAGTATTATTGCAATAAAAAACATAATGATATGCATAATGCTGTAGGAGACCTTAATGTAAGTATTGAAATTTTGATTAAACAGCTGCAAAAGTATGGTTATGATTTTATTGAAAAAATTCATGCTGAGAATGATGAAAAATATTCTGGGCATGAAAAGAAATTTTACTGGCGGGAAGGAAAGGCATATTTTGATTTTTCCAGATTTAAGGACAAGCCATTGGCTGATGTTGCCGAGAGCAATCCAGGCTTTTTGCAATGGATGCTTACAGCTAATTTTCCAACTACAGTAAAGAATGTGGTTAGAAAAGTTTTAAGACTAGAAAATAAAGATTGATTATGGACATATTATCACATGCCTTATTGGCTAATTTAGTGTACAAGGAGCTGCCAATGCATTCTAAATGGATTGCTGTTACATTAGCTGTTATGCCAGACATCTTAACTTTTGTCGGAGTATTTAAATTAGAATTTTTTAAAAAACTTTTGTTTTTTAAAAAAATACCTAATTCATATTTTCCTAAATTTGTTTTTGTCATATATAATATAACTCACAGTATTTTAATCTGGGCTGTTATTTGGCTGTTCTTCTATTTTGTAATGCACTGGACCCTGACTGCAATTATATGGTCTAGCTGGGGCCTTCATATATTTATAGACATCTTTACGCATAATGCCAATTCTAGCTTAGCTACAAGAATTTTTTGGCCAGTTTCTGATTGGCATTTTTATGGATTTACATGGTCTAGCAAGAGATTTATGCTGGTTAATTATTTAATTCTCGCTATTTTGTATTTAATTTTCTATTTATGAACCGTGTAGTAGACAACAAGGCCAGGGAGGATGACCTGGATTTGACTCTGCGCCCTAAATGGCTTGAACATTATGTTGGGCAAAAAAAGGTCAAAGATAATTTAAAGATATTAATTGAGGCTGCAAAAAACAGGGGCGAGCCTATTGAACATGTGCTTTTGTACGGAGCGCCTGGCTTGGGCAAGACTACTCTGGCCCATATTATTGCTAATGAACTTGTAGGAAATATTAGAATTACTTCTGGGCCAGTAATTGAAAAAGCAGGAGACTTGGCTGCTATTTTAACCAATCTGCAGGAAAACGATATCCTTTTTATTGACGAGATTCATCGTCTTAACAAGACCATTGAAGAAATACTATACCCAGCTATGGAAGAGTTTATGCTTGATATCATAATTGGAAAAGGCCCTTCTGCTAAAACTTTAAGAATTGATTTAAACAAGTTTACTATTATAGGAGCTACTACAAAGGTAAGCTTAATTTCTTCTCCCTTGCGCGATAGGTTTGGCATGGTTTACCATTTAGACTATTATGAGCCAGAGGATTTACAGCAGATTATTAACAGAAGCGCTAGTATTTTAGAATTAAATCTTGATCAAAGTTCTGCTAAAGAAATAGCTTCAAGAGCCAGACGAACTCCAAGGATTGCCAATCGTTTATTAAAGCGCGTACGCGACTATTGCGAGGTAAAGAATAATGGAAAAATTACTCCACAAGCCTGTGAAAGAGCATTAGCCATGCTTGAAATAGATCATTTAGGCATGGATGCTGTGGATAGAAAAATATTAGAATTGATTATAGACAAATTTAAGGGAGGACCCGTGGGCTTAGGCACTATTGCAGCTGCCACAGGAGAAGATATTGCCACAATTGAAGAAGTTTACGAGCCATATTTAATGCAGCTTGGGTTTTTAGACCGCAGTCCAAGAGGGCGCATGGTAACTGATTCTGCCTATGAGCATTTAGGCAAAAAACGTTTGCAAGATAAATTAATTTAATATGCGATTATCAGATTTTGATTATAATCTGCCTAAAGAGCTGATTGCTAAAGAATTAAACAAACCGCGGGATCACTCGCGGCTTTTAATCTTGCACAAAGACAGCGGTAAGATAGAGCATAAAAAGTTTTTTAACATCATTGATTATTTAAAGCCAGGAGATGTTTTGGTTTTGAACAATTCCAAGGTAATTCCAGCCAGATTGATTGGTATTAGAAAAGATACAGGAAAGAAAATAGAAATTCTTCTGTCTAAGAAAAATCATGAAAAAGAAATTTGGCAGTGCATGTGCGGGAGCAAGATTAAGCCAGGCATGGTTATTGAGTTTGAAAATAATTTGACTGCTGAGTTAATAGAAAGAGATTCATTAAATACGTGTTTGTTTGAATTTAATCAGAAAGGGCAGCAATTCATGAAAACAATTGAGAAAATCGGCAAGGTTCCCTTGCCGCCGTATATTAAAAGAGAACTTAATGACCAGGACAAAGAAGATTACCAGACTGTTTATGCTGAAAAAAAAGGATCAGTGGCTGCGCCAACAGCTGGTTTTCATTTTACAAAAGAATTATTAGAAAAAATTAAAGATAAAGGAGTTAAAATTGAATACATTACTTTGCATGTAGGCTTAGGAACTTTTTTGCCAGTTAGAACAAATATTAAAGACCATCATATGCATTCTGAGTGGGTTGAAGTGAGCAAGCAGACTATTGATATAATAAAAAAAGCTCAAAGAGTTATTGTTGTAGGAACTACTTCGTGCAGAAGCTTGGAAGCTGTTTGGAAAAACAATGAATTAAATAAGGATTTTGCAGATTGGGTAGATATATTTATTTATCCAGGCTATAGATTTAAAATAACAGATGCTTTAATTACTAATTTCCATCTTCCAAAAACAACCTTGATTATGTTGGTCAGCGCTCTTGCAGGAAAAGAGAATATTGATAAAGCATATATGGAGGCCGTAGAGGAGAAATACAGATTTTACAGCTATGGCGATGCCATGTTTATTATTTGATTTTATTCAATCATTTTTGCAATATTGCTTGAAATGTTGTATTAATAATGCATAACAATGTATTGACAAAATTTTTAAGTTGTTATATGATTTAAATATAGCGAGATTAATTTAAGTAAAAATATATGAGTAATAAAACAAAGGATATGACTCAAATTCAGGTGCGAATTGATACTAAAACAAAAGAAAGCGCCAAAAAAATTTTAAATGAACTTGGCTTAGATATTAGTACAGCAGTAAAAACTTTTCTAAGGCAAGTTATTATGGTGGGCGGACTTCCATATGAATTGCGTGACGTGAATGGGTATGCCAAAGGAGATGTTAAGAAGATTAAGGAGTCTTATGAAGATGCTGTGAAGAATGGCAAGCGTTTTAATACAACAAAAGATGCGTTGGATGATTTATATGTATAGCATTGTTTGGTCTAAAAGATTTAAAAAGCAGTTTCAAAAAATATCTAAAAATTCTTTTTTTAAGTGCGCTACATTTAATCACATTGTTGATTTTCTTGCTAGAGGTGAGAAATTAGATTTAAAATATCATGATCATGAATTAAAAGGTGATTTGTTAGGTTATCGAGAATGCCATATACAGCCAGACATTTTGTTGATTTACAAAAAAGAAAATGAGATAATGTTGATTGTTTTTGTTAAAATTGGATCACATTCAGATTTGTTTGGATAACAGGGTTTTGCCACCAATATTGACAGGTGGTTTTTTTTATTTGGGGTCCATTATAGGAATTAAACTTTCTGCTTAATTAGAAAGACATAAAAATAGGCTTAAAATTGACTTTTTTCTAAAATTATAGTAACATTAAATAAAACTAGTAATTTAAGATTATTAGTCTTTTTAAGTTTTCAAAGCCATGAATGTAACAGAATTAGCAAGAATATTAAAGATTACCCCAGCTGAATTAAGGCAGTATCTGCCGCAGATGGGTTTTGATGTTGGCTTAAAAGCCATCAAGGTTGATAATCAGACAGCTAAAAAGATAATTAGTGCCTGGCATGGGTTTAAGCATAAATTAGATCAAGAGAAAGCTGAACAGGAAAAAGAGGAAATAATTAAGAGCATTGCAGAGGGCCCTAAGAAAAAAATCAACATCCCTCCCTTTATATCAGTCAAACAATTTTCTGAGATTTCAGGAATTGCTGTTAATAAATTATTGGCTGAATTAATGAAGAACGGAGTTTTTGCCTCTATTAATGAAAGAATTGATTTTGATACAGCTGCTATCGTAGGCTCTGATTTTGGTTTGGAAATTGTTTTAGACAAAGAGAAAGAACAAACAGTAGTTAAGAGGTCAGAAAGGCTAAGAAAAGTATTGTCTGAAGAATCTGCTGACACTTTAGAAGCCCGTCCTCCTGTAATTGTTGTCATGGGACATGTTGACCATGGCAAAACCAAGCTTTTAGACGCTATTCGCAAGACTAATATAATTGATACTGAAGCAGGCGGAATTACACAGCAGATTGGCGCTTATCAGGTTAAAAGAAAAGGCAGGGCTATTAGCTTTGTTGATACCCCTGGGCATGAGGCCTTTACTGCTATGCGCAACAGAGGCGCAAAAATAGCTGATATAGCTATTTTAGTGGTTGCAGCTGATGACGGAGTCAAGCCTCAGACTATTGAAGCTTTCCGCATTATTGAATCAGCAAAAATTCCATATATTGTTGCTATTAACAAAATTGACAAGCCAGAGGCTGATATTGAGAAAACCAAGCAAGAGCTTTCCAATAAATTGAATATTGTTCCAGAAGACTGGGGCGGAAAAATAATCTGCGTGCCTATTTCTGCAAAACAGGGAGAAAATATTGACGAACTTTTGGATATGGTATTATTAACAGCTGACATGGAAGAAGATAGTTTAAAAGCTAATCCTAATACTAAAGCGATTGGAACAGTAATTGAATCCAATGTTGATAAAGGAGAGGGCGTGATAGCTACGGTTCTTGTTCAGAACGGCACTTTAAAAATTGGCGATAATTTAGTCTGCAATGGCAAGGCATATGGCAAGGTTCGCGCTTTAAAGAATTATTTAGGCAAGAATATTGAATCAGCAAAACCGTCTACGCCTGTTAAACTGATTGGCTTTAAGGTTGCTCCAGAAGTTGGCGATATAATTGAAGTTGGCAATGGTGAGAAAATGAAAAGAATAAAGACAATAGCCATGCCAGGAGCGCAGAATGTAGCAAGCCAGGAAAAGGAATCTAGCAATGGTCCGAAGATTAATTTGATTATTAAGAGCGATACTTTGGGAAGCGGCGAAGCTATTGAAGCTTCTCTGGCCAAGCTGGATACTATGGGAGTTAAAATCAAGATTTTGCATAAAGGATTAGGCAATATTACTGAAGGAGATATTACAAGAGCTGATGCCAGCAATGCCAAATTAGTAGGATTTAATGTTCAGGCGTTTCCGCATGTAGAAGAAATGGCCAGGGAAAGCAATGTTAATATTAATATTTATCAGATTATTTATGAACTGCTTAATGATCTTAAGGCTGAGATACAAAGCTTGGTTCAGCCAGATATTAAAAGAATTGATTTGGGCAGAATCAAGGTTTTAGCAATTTTTAAAACAGATAAAAAAGAGCAGATTATCGGAGGCAAAGTGACTTTAGGAACAATCAAACCTAATAGTTTGATTGAAGTAATGCGTGATAATGAAATTATTGCCAGAGGCAGGCTTACGCAGCTTCAATCAGGCAGGCAGGATGTAGATATGATTGAAGAAAACGGAGAATGCGGCATTAAGTACGAGGGTCCTGCTGTAATAAAGATTAATGACAGGCTTCAGGTTTATCAGGAGGAAGCTATTTATCATAAGGTTAAATAATATGTCTCGAATAGATCAAATAAATCAATTGTTGCATAGCGAATTAGCAGATTTAGCGCAGCAGTATATTCAAATAGACGGAGTGCTGATTACAATCACTCAAGTTGAATGCAGCCCTGATTTAAAAAGAGCAAAGATATTTGTTTCAGTGCTTCCGGATAAATTTTTTGGCACAGCTTTAAAAGAATTAAGAAAACATTCTAAATTATTTATTAAAAAACTCGGCAGGCTTAATTTGAGAAGCACTCCAAGGCTGGAATGGACAATTGATTCAAGGGAAAAGAAGGCTGCTGAGATAGAGGATATATTAAAACAAATTTAACTGGACAGAGGTAATAGTTAAATGATATAATTCTTTAACTATTTTTTTATTGCCGAGCGAGTGAGTGAAGAGAAAATCGCATTTTCTCTTCCGAGCGAGCGATGGCACGAAAGGGTTCCACTTTATGCAAGAATTACTTAAAATTAAAGAACAATTAGAAAAGGCAAAAAATGTCCTGATTGTTACGCATAATGATCCTGATCCTGATGCATTAGCTTCATCCTGCATAATAATCGATCTTTTGGAGTCAATGAACAAGAATTATCTGGCATATTGCTATAGCAGGGCTCCAGAATCATATTTATTTTTACCCCATGTTGAGAAGATAAGGTATGATCGTGATTGGGATTTTTCCAAATTTGACACTATTGTAAGCTTGGACTGCGGAAGCATAGGGCGCACCTGCTTGGATGAGGAAATAAAAAACCGAAGGCCTGACCAGACATATATTGAAATTGACCATCATCCTAAAATTGATGATTATGCTGATATTGAAGTGCGCGATCCGGCTGCTGCGGCAACTACGGAAATTTTGTACAGCTTTTTAAAGATTAACAATATATTGATTAATGAAAAAACAGCTAATTGTATTTTAGCAGGCATTATTGCTGATACAGGCAATTTTATTTATCCATCAACTTCTAGGGCAACAATTACTATTGCTTCAGAAATGTTAAGCTGCGGAGCCAGGCTTCCGCAGATTGTTGATCAGACCTGGAGAAACAAGAGCTTAGCGTCTATGAAGCTCTGGGGCCTTGCCATGTCGCGTTTGCAGATTAATTTTAATACAAATATTGCCTGGACTGTTTTGACTTTGGAAGATTACAAGCGCTTTGGAGCTAATGATAATGATATTGAAGGCGTAGCAGGCTTTATGGGCAATCTGCCAAATGTTAAAGCTGTAATGATGCTTCGGGAAAGCGAACCCGGGGTTATAAAAGGAAGTTTGCGAACCAGCCACCCTGATGTTGATGTTTCCAAGCTAGCCCGTATGTTTGGAGGAGGAGGCCATGAAAAAGCATCTGGGTTTGGGATTAAAGGCAGTTTAAAATTCGTGAACAATAGGTGGAAGATTGTTAATTGACCATATATATCTATAAATGGTAAAATGTATATATGCCAAGCCCAGTATTAACTCAATCAAAAACTGAGCGGCCTTTGACTGTGTTGGCAGGCGCCAAGCGCATTTTTCAGGCTATTTACCATGAACAGAACAAGCCAGCTGACGATGACGATCAGGTAGCTAAGATTATGGTATCTGATTTAATCTCAAAGATGGCTTTTTATTATGAAAAAATACGCAATTCAGTTGACTACAAGGAAGAGTATCTTTTGCGCAAAGGAGCTATTCTGAGAATTTTAAAGCGCCATGTAGTGATTGAAAGCTCTCTGACAGGCAATAAGGCAGAGGATGTTAACAAATTATCAGCCAGTCTTTTGTCTGAGCTTATCCGCGCAGGCTATTTAGCTAATAATAAACTGCCTGTAAGCTCTATTGATGATGTAGCAGTTATTTTAGACAAATATTTAAAATTAAAAAATTATGCTTTAATGCGCGTAGGCACTGACAAGTTTTTTTACAAAAATACCAAGCTGATTAGGAATGAAACAGAGACAAGAACTGAATTGACTAACTGGATTGTTGGCATGGTAGCCAGTGAAGTAGAAGAATATTTAAGCTATAGCAAGGCTACAGAAGTTACAGTTGGCTATATGTACCAGCTGATTAATAATAATATAAGGCTGCCGGCTGATTTGCCTTATGATGATGATCTGCCCATACAGGTTTATTTGGGAATTTACCGCAATTTTTTAAAGCTGGATGATTATGATTTATTAAGCTATGTTTTGCTTAAATATTATTATCCTACCTGGGGCAAGATGCCTGATGAGGATATTGAACATGTTGCCAGTAAGATAGGCGAATTAAGAAAATTAGTGCATCAGCAAATTAACCATCCGCTTAGGCCCCAGCTTAAGAGAATCATCCACCACTATACTGTTTATTTTACAATTCTCAAAGATGTTGTTGAAGAAAATCCAAAAAAAGTATTTGAGGATTTAAAAAATGATCCAAGGGCTTTTTCCAGACAAATCAAACAGGCATGCATTAAAAGATATACTTTAGCAAAAAAAAGGCTATGGCACAGCGCTGTCAGGAGCATTATATATATTTTTCTTACAAAGTCGGTTTTTGCTGTTCTATTAGAAGTTCCGGCTACGCAATTTTTTGGAGAGCAGATTAATAATTTTTCCATGGCTATTAATATAGCTTTCCCTGCTATAGTGCTGTTTGTGGCAGTAGCAGTTATCCGCTTGCCAGGCGCGCATAATACAGAAAAGATTGTTAAAGGCGTGGAAGAAATTGTTTTTGCAGAACATCAGCGCCAGCAGCCTATTATTTTAAGAAAGCCGGTTAAGCGCGGCGCAATAATCAGCAGTATTTTTACAATTATATATACTATTACTTTTTTTCTAAGCTTTGGCCTGGTAATATGGGCATTAGACAAGATACAGTTTAGCTGGGTCAGTATTATTATCTTTTTATTCTTTTTGGTGTTTGCAGCTTTTTTTGCCGTGCGCATCAGGCGCGGTCCGAAATCCCTGATTGTTGTTGAGCCAAAGGAAAATATTTTTACATTTTTATGGAATTTCTTTTATATCCCGGTCATTAGTACGGGGAAATGGCTGTCCAACAAATTTTCACGAATCAATGTCTTTGTATTTATTTTAGATTTTATAATAGAAGCCCCTTTTAAAGTATTTGTCGGCATAGCTGAGGAGTGGACCAAGTACGTTAGGGAGCGCAAGGAGGAGATTACTTAAAATTTTATGCCAGATAATTTTTACATTACTACCACCCTAGCCTATGTTAACGCCAAGCCTCATATTGGCTTTGCCTTGGAAAATGTCAGGGCTGATGTTTTAGCGCGCTGGCATCGTTCTTTAGGCCAGGAAGTTTTTTTTAACACAGGCACTGACGAACATGGCGCAAAAGTTTATCTTAGGGCCAAGGAAGAAAATTTAGAGCCAATAGATTACTGCAACAGCATGGTTGAAAGCTTTAAAAATTTAAAAACAGCTTTAGATTTGAGTTATGATAATTTTATTAGAACCACTGATCCTGAACATGAAGCTGCAACAAAAGAATTTTGGAAAAGATGCGCTGACGCAGGAGACATTTACAAAAAAAATTATGAAATTAAATACTGCGTAGGATGCGAACTAGAAAAGACTGAATCAGAATTAGTTAATGATAAATGTCCAGATCATCCTGATCAGGATTTGGAGATTATTAAGGAGGAAAACTATTTTTTTAAATTTTCAAAGTATGAAAAAGCTCTTTTAGAGTTTTATAGAAAAAATTCTGATTTTGTAGCTCCTAATTTTAGATTTAATGAGATTAAAAAATTTATTGAATCAGGCTTGGAAGATTTTTCAATCTCTCGCCTTAAAAGCAAGATGCCATGGGGCATAGAAGTGCCTGGAGATAAAGAACAGGTAATGTATGTATGGTTTGACGCCCTTATTAACTACATTTCCTGCCTTAACTGGCCTAGCAAAGGGAATTTTGAAAAATTCTGGCCAGGAATGCAGATTTGCGGAAAAGATAATCTGCGCCAGCAGTCTGCTATGTGGCAGGCCATGCTAATGTCAGCTGGCTTGCCAAACTCTATACAGATTCTGATTAATGGATTTATTACTTCTAATGGACAGAAAATGAGCAAATCTTTAGGCAATGTAGTTGATCCAATAGAATTAGCAGAAAAATACAGCACAGACGCAGTCAGATATTATTTGCTGGCAGAAATGAATCCTTTTGAAGACAGTGATTATAGTGATGAAAAATTTATCACACGCTATCAGGCTGACTTAGCCAATGGCTTGGGCAATTTAGTCGCCAGGGTTTCTAATCTATTGGAGCAAAACAAAATTGAGCTTGATTTAAATCAGGATAATGCAGAATTACAGGTTAAGGTAGGCGAAAAATTAGATAAATTTTTATTTAATGAGGCAATAGCTGTATTATGGGATGTTTTAAGGGATGGAGATGAAAAAATGAGCCAGCAAAAGCCATGGGCAATGGATAATGCAGATGATATTAAAGCCTGTTTAGAGCCGATTGCGCAGAATATTCTTAATGTGGCTAAAATTTTAAAAATTTTCTTGCCACAGACAGCTGAAAAAATTATTCAGCAATTTACACAGAAGCAGATTAGCAAAGGCGAACAATTATTTCCAAGGATTAATAATTAATATATAAAATATGAAAACTTTTTTTTGGCTAATTGTGATCATTGTTATAATGGGCATAATTTTCCTATTTGCCAATTCTTTGCGGTGCTATAGCAAGCGCAGCGTATTGGTTTGCCCTGATATGTGCCTTAGCGATCAAGTTAAGTGCGATTCCGAATTGGAGCCAGGCTGTGATGAGCTGTTTAATTGCAAGTCTCCAAAACTGGAAAATTATCCTGAATATTTTCAGAATATTTTAGATGATGCAAAACAGAAATTAATTAAGTAATTATGATTATTTTTGACTCTATTCTTTTGCTGATTCTGGCAGGATTTGTTTTTTATGGTTTGTTTTTCGGATTGATCAGAACTGTTGGCTCTCTAGTCGGCGTGGTAGTTGGAGCTTGGGCAGCAAGCCATTGGTATTTGGATTTTTTTGAATGGACGCAGAATTTGTTTTTTGGACATGAAAATCTTGGCAAAGTAGTCAGCTTTATTGTTTTGTTTGTCATTATCAACCGTTTAGTCGGCTTTTTATTTGTTTTGCTCGACAAGTTTTTCCATTTAATATCAATTATTCCTTTTTTAAAGACTATTAACCGTTTAGCAGGAGCTATCTTTGGCTTTATAGAGGGCGGTTTGGTGCTTGGCCTTCTGATTTATGTAGTTTCGCGCTACACTTTGCTAGAGCACTGGTTTGGACAGCTTTTGGCTGATTCCAAGCTAGCGCCTTTTTTAATAAAATTCACTGAAGTGCTTACGCCTCTTTTTCCAGAATTGCTCAAACAGTTAGAATCAATAATTTAAAATATGCTTATTGACACTCACGCCCATGTTAATTTTGTTAATGCCTACAAAGATGATGCTGAAGCAGTAATCAGGCGCGCTTTGCGCAATGATGTAAATATAATTCTTGTATCAACATGCCGAAAGACTTCAAAAAGAGCTTTAGAACTTGCTAATAAATATGAGTCAGGCGTTTATGTGGCAATTGGACTGCATCCTTTGAATCTGGAAGACCATGAAGAAAAGCTAAATGGATACACAGAGAATGTATTAGCTGAAGAATTTAATTTTGATGTCTATCAGCAATTATCCAAGTTTGATAAAGTTGTTGCTGTAGGAGAAATAGGTTTGGATTATTTTCAGCCTAATCCTGATCATGATTTTAATGTTATAAAGAAAAAACAGCAAGAGTCTTTTAAAAAGCAGATTGAGTTTGCTGTGAAAACAGATTTGCCTGTAATTATTCACTGCCGCCAGGCCCATGATGACATGCTTAAGATTTTAACTGAGCATAAGGGCAAGTTTAAAGATTCTTTGCCAAAAGACCAGCCATGGGGCGTAATGCACTGTTTTTCAGGAGATGAGAATTTAGCTTGGCAGTATTTTAACATAGGAATGATTATTTCTTTTACAGGCATTGTTACTTTTAGCCAGCAATGGGATGATTTAATACGCAAAATGCCTGATGACAAGATTATGGTGGAAACTGACTGTCCCTTTATGGCGCCTGAGCCATATCGTGGAAAGCGGAATGAGCCTGTCTTGGTTAAATACGTAGCTCAGCGCATTGCTGAGATTAAAAATTACAGCTTAGGAAAAGTAGAAGAAATGACTACAGAAAATGCTAAAAAATTGTTTAAGATATAGAAATTTGGTATAATAAGATTATATAAAGGAAATTATGCTGCGAGATAAATACATGAACTTTGGATTAAAGACAATTATATTATTATTATTTGTTTTTAGCTTTCTGTTTTTTGCGCAAACTGCTGATGCCACAGCTCCAAATTGTTTGAATAATGATGCTCCATGGAATTCAGCTGGCAAAGGATTAATTATGGTGCCTCGATTTGAATGCCGTACTGATGTTAATCAAAAAGATCATTTTTATAGTTATACTTTTATTAAAACAGGTTCTTTCCATTGTGATAATGGAGGACAATGCGTGAGAACGCCTGATTGCGGCAGGCAAAGGCCAGTTAATGGAAAAGAGTGGAAGTGTAAGCAGGGTCCAGAGGGTTTATGGTCTAATTGGGATTGCATTCCTTTTCATTGTTATGGAGATAGCAGTATTAGATGCTGCAAACAAAAAGATATTGAAGAACCAATAATTGATGAAGAAATTGCTCTTGCTCCGCAAGAAAGAACAATAATTCAGGAAGATGTTACTCTTGTCCCGCAAGAAATCGTTAAAACAGCTAATGTCAGAGCTTATACCTTTACAGCAAATTCATGCTGTAGACAGATTGTGCGTACTTTAAAAAGAGATCCAACAACAGGAAATCTTGTTGATAAATATGGAAATATTACTGACCATTATACTTTAAATGATGTTGTGCAGTCAGCTATTAATGTTTATGAATGTATTTTATGCATTGTAGGCGCTTTAATGCTGATTATGATAGTTTTTGGCGCAACTATGATGATTATCTCAGGCGGTTCAGCTGATAAAGTCGCTCTTGGCAAGAAGATTATTCTTGGAGCTGTAGTCGGAGGCATTATTGCATTAGGAACTTATTTGATTATTTACTGGACAGTGTCTGCTTTAGGCGCCAGTTTTATTTCTCCATATAGCGGAGGTGATAAAGGCGATTTGTCAATCCATGAGGGCAGTGAAATGATAAAATAATGATTTGACTAAGAAACTATAATCTATTATAGTTGTGGTATAATAAAAGCGGGATTATGTCTCGTTTTTCTTAAATTATGAAGATTAGAAATTTTTGTGTAATCGCGCATATAGACCACGGCAAGTCAACTTTGGCTGACCGCATGTTAGAGCTGACTAAGACAGTTGATATCCGCAAAATGAAAGATCAGATTTTGGATAAAATGGAATTAGAGCGTGAAAGGGGCATTACTATTAAATTGGCTCCAGTAACAATGGAATACAAAGGATATACTTTAAATCTAATAGACACGCCTGGCCATGTTGATTTTTCATACGAAGTTTCCCGCAGTTTGGCAGCAGTAGAAGGAGCTGTTTTGTTAGTGGATGCTGCGCAGGGAATTCAGGCCCAGACTTTAGCTAACTTGTACATGGCCATGGAGCAGGAACTGGTAATTATTCCAGTAATTAACAAAATTGATCTTCCTGCAGCCCAGGTTGAGAAAACAAAGGCAGAGATAATAAAATTATTAGGATGTGATGAAAAAGAGATTATTTTAACCTCTGCCAAGACTGGCCAAGGCGTAGGAGATGTGCTTGATGCAATTATTGATTGTTTGCCAGAGCCGAATGGCAAAGATGGCGATCTAAGAGCTTTGATTTTTGATTCTAACTATGACGAGTACAAAGGAGTAGTCGCCTATGTCAGAGTAGTTGACGGCAAGCTGAAAAAAGGCGACAAGATTAAATTAATAACCACTAATGCAAGCAGCGAAGTTTTAGATACTGGAATTTTTAAGCCAGATTATTATTCAACAGGATCTTTGATCACAGGGCAGATTGGTTATGTAGTTACTGGATTTAAGCAGGTGAGCGAATGCCGCGTTGGCGATACTATTACTTTGTACAAGTCTGAAGCAAAATCACTTCCTGGATATCATGAAGTAAAGCCAATGGTTTTTGCAGGGATTTTCCCTAAAGAAGGAAATGAATTTGAAGAATTGCGCAAAGCAATGGAAAAACTTAAGCTTAATGACGCAGCTTTATTCTATGAGCCAGAACAGTCTAATGCCCTTGGTTTTGGATTTAGATGCGGATTTTTAGGATTATTGCATTTGGAAATTTTCCAAGAGCGCTTAAAGAGGGAATATGGGTTAGACTTAATAGTTACTGTTCCAAGCGTGGCATATAATGTTTTTAAAAAAAATACAAATGAATCTTTAATAGTGCGAAGTCCGCAAAAGCTTCCTGATCCAGGAGAAATTGACTATATTGAAGAGCCATGGGTAAGCATGGATATTATTACGCCCAAGGACTATATTGGTTCTGTAATGAATTTAGTTCAGGAAAAGAGGGGAATTTACAAAAATACTGAATATTTGGATGATGATAGAGTCATTTTGCACTATGGCATACCAATGTATTCTGTACTTACAGATTTTTATGATAAAATAAAGAGTGTTTCCTCTGGCTATGCATCTATTAACTATGAATTCACAGGATACAAAAAAGCTGATGTTGTTAAAATGGATATCTTGGTGGCTGAAGAGCCTGTAGAATCTTTGTCTGTTATTATCTACAAAGATGAAGCTTTTCATCGCGGAAAAGAAATAGTAAAAATATTGAGAGAAATTCTTCCTCGCCAGATGTTTGTAGTTAAGCTGCAGGCAGCTATTGGCGGAAAGATTATTGCATCAGAGCGCCTTTCTGCCATGCGCAAGGATGTTACAGCCAAGCTTTATGGAGGAGATGTAACACGCAAGAAAAAACTTTTGGAAAAACAGAAAAAAGGCAAAAAGAAAATGATGGCTGCTGGCAAGGGAAGCGTTGATATTCCAAGCGATGCATTTATAAGATTATTAAAAAAATAATATGAAGCGAAAAAAATTAGTTAAGTTTCTTTGGTTGATCGTTAGCATTATTGTTATTTTTTCCATGGCATTATTAACCTTAGCTATAGCTCTGTCATAATTATGAACAAGCATTGGCAAATTTGCCCGCAAATTAGCCAAGGAGGGATTGATAAACACTTGGATTTTGATCCGGTTGTTTTGCAATTGCTTCATAATCGAGGATTGCATGGCAAGGAAATAGATAATTTTTTTAATGATGATTTATTACATGATCCTTTTTTATTTAAAAACATGGAATCTGCCTGCAAATTAGTTATTAAGCATATTAAGCAGGGTGATAAAATTGCTATTGTAGGAGATTATGATGCTGACGGAGTTACAGCAGCCGTTGTTTTAAAAGAAGTATTAGATATTTTGCATGCCAAGACTGAAATTTATATCCCAAGCCGTTTAAAAGACGGATATGGCCTTAACCAAAGGATTATTGACAAAGTAATAGAAGCTGATTGCAAGCTTTTAATCACAGTTGATAATGGTATTAGAAGCAAACAAGAGGTTAGTTATGCCAAGAGCAAGGGGTTATCAGTTATTGTTACTGACCATCATGTTATGCCATCAGCAGATGATCTTCCTGACTGCCTGATCATTGATCCAATATCTGATAATTATCCGTTTAAGTATTTAGCTGGAGTTGGCGTGAGTTTTAAATTATCTGTTGCCTTGATTAGCTTGTCTAATATTGATAATCAAACTAAGGAAAAGATTATTAACAAAGTTTTGGATCTGGTTGCTATCGGGACTATTGCTGACTGCGTAAGCTTGCTGAATGAAAACCGCAATTTAGTTAAACTTGGCCTGCGTTTGATTAATATTAAGCCAAGGCTTGGCATTAAGGAGCTGGCGCGCGCAGCTAATGTTGATTTTCCTCTTAATGAATGGAATATTGGATGGCAAATAGTGCCGCGCCTTAATGTGGCTGGCCGTTTAGACCATGCCAATACTTCATATAAATTATTGCTCACAGAGGATAGAGAGGAAGCTATAGCTCTTGCAAATCATTTAAATGAGCAAAATATTGTCAGGCAGAGCATAACTAAAAAAATTACTGAATATTGTGAAAAATTGATTTATTCCAAAATGAAGGATGACAAGATTTTAGTGCTTTTGTCGCCTGATATTGAAAAACAGGGAGCAGAAAGCTGGGCTGAGGGCGTAATTGGATTAGTGGCTGGCCGTTTAGTTGAAAAATATGGAAAGCCTGCTTTAGTAATCTGTTCAAGCCAAGGCCAGTTAAAGGGTTCTGCAAGAAGTATTGATGAATTTAATATTGTTCAGGCCCTTGATGAGGTTAATGAGCATTTGGTTCGTTATGGAGGGCATAAGATGGCAGCTGGCTTTACTGTTAAGCCAGAAAAGTTAAAAGATTTTGTTTTAGCAATCAAGATGATAGCTGAACAAAAGATAGATAAAGAGTTAATACCTAAGATTATGATTGAAGCTGAACTGACTTTAGAGCAGATCAATGCTAATTTGCTAGACCAGCTGGAAAAATTTGCCCCTTTTGGCCAGGAAAATCCAGAACCTATTTTTGTTAGTTATAATGTTAAAATAGATAACTGCATAGCCATGGGCCTGTCAAACCAGCATTTAAAAATGCATTTTGGCCAGTTAGAGGCAGTGGCTTTTAGTATAAAGCCAGAATGGTCAAAGTTAAAGATAGGTGATAATATTAATATAGCATATACATTGTCATGGAATGAATTTAATGGACGCAAGAAAATTCAATTAAAAATTATTGATCTGCAATTATGAAAAAATTAATCATACATACTGACGGAGGAGCCAGAGGAAATCCTGGTCCTGCAGGCATAGGTGTTGTTATAGAAGACGAAAAAGGAAAGATTATTAAGACAATTTCCAAATATCTTGGAAAGACTACTAATAACCAGGCTGAATATCAAGCTATTTTATATGGCATTAATGAGGCTGTTAAGCTGAAATCAAAAGAAGCTGATTTTTATTTAGATAGCGAATTGGCTGTTAAACAGCTAAACAGGCAATACAAGGTAAAGAGCAAGAATTTGCAGCCTTTGTTTGTTAAAATATATAATCAGACTTTGAAATTTAAAAAAGTGACTTTTAAACATGTAGGCCGTGAGAAAAATAGGGAGGCTGACAAGCTGGCCAATGATGCCATGGATCGCATGGACAATTAGCTCAGCTGGTTAGAGCGCTGCGTTCACATCGCAGAGGTCAGTGGTTCGAGTCCACTATTGTCCACAAAATGAACTTTTAAGATTTTTTTAATGCTATTTGACATATAAATATGTTTTATGTATACTTAAAATATAATAAAAAATTAAAAAAGTTTTAAGTATGATTAAAAAGTATATTAAACGAAAAATTTATATTGATAAAATAAGGCCTTTTATTGATAAAGATATTATTAAGGTTATTATTGGGCAGAGAAGAGTAGGCAAAAGTTATTTTCTTTTTCAGATAATGGATTTGATTAAAGAAAAAGATAAGGCTGCTAATATTATTTATATCAATAAGGAGCTAAATGAATTTGATGAAATTAAAAATTATCAAGATCTTTTAGCATATATTGAAAAGAATAGCGCGAACAAAAAAAAGAATTATATCTTTATTGATGAAATACAGGATATTAATAAATTTGAAAAAGCATTGCGGAATCTTAAGGCTAAAGGAAAATATGATATCTATTGCACTGGCAGCAATGCAAAATTATTGTCAGGCGAGCTAGCCACTTATTTAAGCGGACGCTATATAGAGATTAAAATTTTTAGTTTGTCTTATATAGAATTTTTAAATTTTCATAAATTAAAAGAAAGCCAGGATTCTTTTTTAAAATATATAAAATATGGAGGCCTGCCTTATTTGATGAATTTAGAGCTGGATGACGATGTGGTTTATCATTATTTAAAAAGTATTTACAATACTGTTATTTTAAAAGATGTTGTAAGCAGGTATAGGATACGCAATATTTCTTTTTTAAAAAATTTAGTTGAATATTTAGCTGATAATACTGGCAGTTTAGTGTCAGCTAAAAAAATTAGCGATTTTTTAAAGTCTCAGAAAATAAATATCTCGCCTAATATTATTTTGGATTATTTATCTTTTTTAGTTAACGCATTTTTTGTTTTTAAAGTGCAAAGATTTGATATTCAGGGCAAAAAGATTTTTGAAATTAATGATAAGTATTATTTTGAAGATTTAGGGCTTAGGCATGCTATTGTTAATTATAATCAAGTTGATATAAATAAGGTATTAGAAAATTTGATTTTTTTGCATTTGCAAGTATTAGGATATAATGTAACTGTTGGACAATTAAAAGATAAAGAAGTTGATTTTGTATGCGAAAAGCAAGGTGAAAAATTTTATATTCAAGCAGCTTATTTAATTACAGAGGAAAACAAAGAAAGAGAATTTGGCAATTTATTGGCAATCCAGGATAATTATCCAAAGATTGTAGTTTCAATGGACAAGCTTATAGACAAGGGAGGATACAAAGGCATTAAGCATATGAGTATAAGAGATTTTTTAAGTAAAGATGAGTTATAGCATTTAAGCAAAATAAGGCAATGGATTGCGAGAACAATTTTTAGTAGCACAAGTTTTCTTATTTAACATTTACAAGTAATTTTTAAAATTTTTATCACAAAAGGAGAAGTCCAATGTCTCAAAAAGAGATTTTAGAGTTATTTAACAAGGTCGGAGCAATAATTACTGATAGTCATATTGTATATACATCTGGCAAACATGGCACAGCTTATATCAATAAGGATGCGCTTTTCCCGCATAATAAGGAAACATCAAAGTTGTGCAGGATAATTGCTCAAAAATTTGTCAAAGATGACGTTCATGCAGTGATCGGGCCTGCAGTTGGAGGCGCTATTTTATCACAGTGGACAGCTTATCATTTGTCCGAGCTTGCTGAAAGAGAAGTACTTGGAGTTTACGCTGATAAGGTGGAAGAAAGATTTGTTATAAAGCGCGGATATGACAAGCTTATAGCAAACAAAAATGTATTGGTTGTAGAGGATGTGCTGACTACTGGCGGGTCTGTTAAAAAAGTTATCAATGCAACGCATGATGCTGGCGGAAATGTTATTGGACTTGGTGTTCTTTGTAATCGCGGTAATGTTACCACAAAAGACTTGGCTGATGTTCCAAAGTTGTTTTCTCTTGTCAATGTTAACTTAGAGTCCTGGGATGAAGCTGACTGCCCGCTTTGCGTTGATGGGGTGCCAATCAATACTGATGTTGGAAAAGGCAGGGAATTTCTCGCACGTCAAGGAGGATAGTTCAATCAAAATTAAGTTCTTTATATAAAGCGGACAAATGTCCGCTTTTTTTGTATAAATATTGCTAAAAATAAAGATATAAATTACAATAAGTTTATATAGAATATTATTATGTTTGGGTTTAAGAAATTTCAAAGAACAAAAGAAAATTTTAAATGTAAGCGCTGCGGCGCAAAGATTAATGGCAATGGATATACCAATCATTGCCCGCATTGTCTTTGGAGCAGGCATGTTGATATTAATCCTGGCGACCGTAATGAGAATTGCCATGGCATAATGGAGCCAATGACTGTAGAGCAGAATGGCCAGGATTATTATATTATTCATCAATGCCAGAGATGCGGTATTGTTCGGCGCAACAAAATTTCCAAGGAAGATGATTTTGATCAGGTTATTAAATTAAATATTCAGCATTAATATGGAGTATTTACAGTTAATTTATATAGCATTGCCTTGTTTTGTGGCTAATATGATGCCTGTATTTTTTAACAGGCTTAAATTATTACTAGGACTTAAAAAACCATTGGATAATGGATTGAAAATTTTTAATAAACGCTTATTTGGTGATAATAAAACAGTGCGCGGCTTAGTTGTCGGAATAATCGGCGCTTTAATCGTAAGCTTAATACAATATTGGCTTTGGCGCTGGAATTTTGTAGAATTTAATATATTGTCCAGTTTAAATCAGTTTTTGCTTTATGGATTTTTAGCCGGATTTGGCGCTATTGCTGGAGATGCAGTGGAAAGTATTATTAAGCGCCAGCTTAGCATTAAAAGCGGAGATCCATTGATTGTCTTTGATCAGATTGACTATGTAGTTGGTTTTTTACTGCTTACCAGCTTTGTTATTTCCTGGAACATGAATCAAATCATGTTTTTGCTTTTATTCAGTTTAATAGCTCATCCTATAAGCAATATAATTGCATATATTTTTAAAATTAAAAAAACATATTGGTAATATGAATAAAAAAGTTTTTCCAAATTGGCTTACAGCAGGACGCGGTATTTTGACTTTAATCATCATTGCCTTGTTTTTTATTTCATGTCCAGACAAATATGTCTGGATTTTAATCTTATTCATAATCGCATGTTTAACTGATTTTTTTGATGGCATATTAGCGCGTAGCTGGAAAGTAATTTCTAATTTTGGCAAGATGTTTGATCCATTGTTTGACAAGATTTTGACTATTAGCTTGTATTTTTTATTAATGCCATTGTTTGGACAATGGCTTGGTTTATTATTTATCTTATTAATTCTGCGCGAATTAATAATTGACGGCATAAAAAACTATATGCTGGCCAAAGGAGAGGTTACTCCAGCTATAGTGAGCGCTAAAATCAAGACCAGCAGCCAAATGTTAATGCTAACAGCAGCTTTAGCTTATTTAACCTGGCCTTTATCATGGATTCTGCAGTTAACTTATACTCTTGGCATTTTAGCTGTTATTATGGCATATTACAGCGGTCTTATTTATTTTAAAAAATTCTTAAAGTTTTATAAATGAAGATTTTTTTAACATTTTTTAATCTTGGAAAAATATCTGCTTGTCAAGGCACTATTGCCAGCATTGTTTCTCTGTTTTTACTCATGGGCATTCATTGGTTATTGCCTGATAATTTATATAAGCTAATTATCTGGTTTATTATTTTTGCAGTTGTTTATATCATATCTTTGATATTTATTAAAAAAGAAATTAAAGATAATGATTATGATAAATCATGGATTGTAATTGATGAATTCTTAGGAATGATGGTTGTCTATATTCCGTTTTTGCTCTTGTATTATTACAAATGGTGGTATTTTGCCATTGCTTTAATATTATTCAGATTCTTTGATGTTTTAAAGCCTTTTGGAATTAAAAAAATTGACAAGCTTAATACGCCAAATTCAGTAATTTTAGATGATATTATAGCCGGGGTTTATAGTGTTATTGTTTTTTACATTATTATTGCTTTTTTTATTTAATTTTAGCTAAAATTCATTAAAAAACTCTTGACTTTTAAATAAAATTGTGATAAGGTGTTGTTGCAAATGCTTATTTAAATTTTATTAATATTGGGGTAAGCGGATGGTCGCTGCCTGGTTAAATTTATAGTTTCCAAATTAGAACTGTTATTATCCAGGGAGAGGAAAGTCCGGGCTTCCAAAAAAATGGCAGTGGGTAATACCCACCAGATGAAAGTCTAGGGAAAGTGCCACAGAGACAATACTATCTTTCCAAAACATGAAGGAGAAAGGTGAAAAGTTGGTTGATGCGCTTAGGCGCTACGATCATCGTCCCTCGGTGACGGGGTGACGCGGCAAACCCTGCTTGAAGCAAGGGCAAACTCTGTTCAAATAGCAGAGTAAAAGTAGCCCGCTTGACCTGTCTGGCAATAGACAGGCTAGATAGATGGCCGTCGCTGGCTTTAAGGCCAGTACAAAACCCGGCTTATAGCTTGCCCCAATATTAATGGAATTTAAATTTTATGAAAAAGATTGAACTCATTTTTACTGCTATTCAGGTCCCGCTTGATTTTATAATGGTAGTCTTGGCCGGAATCTCAGCATATTATATACGTTTTGCTGAAGTGACTAAGGAAATCAGACCAGTAATTTTCAACCTTCCCTTTATTGAATATTTGCAAATACTGCTAATCATTGCCGCTGCATGGGTAATGGTTTTTATTTTCTCCGGATTATACAATATAAGGAAGGTTAAGCGCCTTAGGGATGAATTAAGGCGCGTAATTTTAGCTTGTTCTTTAGGCTTGGTCTTGGTAGTTGTGGTTATTTTCTTTTTTAGAGAACTTTTTTCTTCTAGATTTATTGTCTTAGCTGGTTGGATTTTGTCTATTATCTATTTAAGCATGGTCAGGATGATTATTGCCGGAATTAAGCGCTGGCTTTATCAGCATGATATTGGCGTGAGAAAAATAGTAATGGTTGGCAATAGCCAGACTACAGATAATTTAATCAAAGAATTTGCTGTTAACAAAGCTCTGGGTTTTTGTGTAGTCAGGCGCTTGTCTAATTTTTTCTTGGAAACATCAAATGAATTATCTGAATATTTAAAACATCATGAGATTGATGAGATAATTCAGAGTGATCCTAATTTAAGCAAGGCTGAAGTTTTGCGCTTATATGATTTTGCTGATGAAAATCATATTATCTTTAAATACGCAGCTGACCTTTTAGGCACTAAGGTTCTTAGAGTGGATATTAATGAAATATCAGGCGTGCCCATTGTTGAAGTAAAAAAGACTCCTTTAGACGGCTGGGGCAGGATTTTAAAAAGAACATTTGATATATTTATGTCAGGCATTTTAATTGTTTTAACCAGTTTAGTCACTATCCCTGCTGCCATAATGATTAAATTAGATTCTCATGGTCCTGTGTTTTTTTCAAAATTAGACGATGGGTCTCCTTTGCATAGAATTGGCCAGGCAGGCAGGCCTTTCCGCTATTTAAAATTCAGGTCAATGAAGCCAAATACTGATAGCTTGCGGTATACTGAATTAGCTGAGTATAATATACGAAAGGGAGGGCCAATGGTTAAAATCAAGGATGATCCGCGCATTACCAGAGTTGGCAAGTTTATACGCCGTTTTAGCATTGATGAACTGCCAGAATTATTCTTAGTTTTTGTAGGCAAAATGAGTTTGGTAGGCCCTCGTCCTCATTTGCCAGAAGAGGTTGCTAAATACGAAGGCCATCACAAAAAAGTATTGACTATCAAGCCAGGTGTTACTGGTTTTGCCCAAGTATCTGGCAGGAGCGACCTAACATTTGAAGAAGAGGTTAAGCTTGATGTATACTATATTGAAAACTGGTCATTATGGAGGGACTTGGTAATTTTGTTTAAAACGCCTGTTGCTGTTTTAAAATCAAGGAAGACAGAATAAATTTATGAAAGTAGCATTAATACATGATCATTTAGCTCAAGACGGTGGCGCTGAAAAAGTGCTTAAGATTTTGGCTGACCTTTATCCAGACGCGCCGATCTATACTTTGCTGTATGAGCAAAAGAATGCTGACAAATATTTTAAAAATAGGAAGATTTTTACTTCTGTAATTCAGCGTCTGCCAGGAGGGATTAAGCATTACAAATGGTACATGCCCTTTATGCCAATGGCAGTGGAATTTTTTGATTTATCAGAGTATGACTTGGTTATTTCTGATGCTTCAGCCTTTGCTAAAGGAGTGATTACTTCTTCAGACTGTTTGCATATATGCTATTGCCATACGCCTACCAGATATTTATGGAGCGATACGCATTCATATATTAAAGAATTGGGTTATAATAAATATTTTAAAAAAATAATTGCTTTTGTTTTAAATTATATTAGAATATGGGACCGTTTGGCTGCTGATCGCGTAGACAAATATGTTGCCAATTCTCTGTTTATAAAACGGCGTATTTTAAAATATTATCGCAGAAAATCCCATGTTATTTATCCTCCTGTAGAAGTGAGCAAATTCTATTTAAACACTAACCTCCAAGATTATTATTTAGCCGGAGGGCGCTTAGCGCCTTACAAGCGCTTTGATTTGATTATTGAAGCATTTAAAGAATTAAAACTGCCCTTAAAGATTTTTGGCCATGGTATTGATATAGAGCGCCTTAAAAAATTAGCTGAGAATTCTCCTAATATTGAATTTTTAGGCAGAGTTGATGACAAAACCAAAGCTGAATTATATAGCAAATGCCAGGCATATATTAATCCTCAGGAAGAGGATTTTGGCATTACTGCTGTAGAAGCTATGGCTTCTGGCAGGCCAGTAATAGCTTTTCGCAAAGGCGGGGCTATAGAAACTGTGATTGAGAACCAGACAGGACTTTTCTTTGATGAGCAGACTAAGGAAAGCTTGATTGACGCAGTCAAGAGATTTCAAAATACTAATTTTGATTCCCAATTAATCAGGCGTCAGGCTGAGAAATTCTCTACTGAAAGATTTAAGCAGGAAATTAAGGAATTCATAGAGAGGGAGTATTATGAATTCAAAAAATAATGACAATTGGTATAGACATCAGAACTTTAATGGACGCTCATTACAGCGGCGTTTCTGAATATACTCTTAATTTATTAAAGAATATTTTAGCTTTGGACAAGACAAATAAATATGTCTTGTTTTTGAATTCAGCAAAAGATATTAAGCTGCCAGAATTTAAGCAAAGCAATGTCTGGCTGGTTTACAGAAGATTTCCTAACAAATTTCTTAATTATGGATTGTTTAAATTTTTAAATTATCCTAAGGTAGACAAATTAATGCGCCAGTCTGTTGATATATGGTGGATGCCTCATTTTAATTTTATTAGCCTGCCTGCTGGCAAGAACATTTTAACTTTCCATGACTTGTCTTTTCTGCGCTATCCAGAGTTTTTTTCCACGAGAAAGAATTTTTGGCATAAAATGGTCAATGTTAAAAAACTAACCAAAAAATTTGATCATATAGTCGCTATTTCAGAAAATACTAAGAGAGATTTGATTGAATTATGCGATTTGCCTGAAGATAAAATTACTGTAATATTTTCAGCTATTTCAAATAAATACAAAAAAGTTGAAGAGCAGAACAAGCTTGCCAGAGTAAAACAAAAATATGGGTTGCCGAAAAAGTTTATTTTGTATTTAGGCACTATTGAGCCTCGCAAAAATATTGAAAGCCTGATTTTAGCTTATAATGATCTTAGAGATAATAATCAATTCTTATATGATCATGAATTAATAATTGCCGGAGCAGACGGTTGGAAGAGCAAGCAGGTATATGATATAGCTGACAAGTCTCCCTATTACAGTAATATTAAATTTTTAGGCTATGTTGACGATGAAGACAAGGCTTGTTTGTATTCATTAGCCAGCTTATTTGTCTTTCCGTCTTTTTACGAAGGATTTGGATTTCCTCCCTTGGAAGCAGCTGCATGCGGTACGCCTGTAGTCTCCAGCTTTGCAAGCTCAATTCCTGAAATAATGGCTGATTCTGCATTGCTGGTTGATCCATATAATTACAGGCAAATCAGCTTAGCTATGGAGCAGGTATTAACTAATGAAGAATTAAAACAAAAATTAATTGCTAAAGGATTGCAAAGAGCTAAGGAGTTTAATTGGCAAAAAACAGCTTTAGGATATTTGAAATTGTTTGAGCAATAAAAAATCCGCACTATTGAGCGGATTTTTTCTAATACTAAGGTTTAATTCTGTAAATAGTTCTTGGGAATGGAATTGATTCTCTTACATGCTGGAGTTTGCATACCCAGGTGACAATACGCTCTAAGCCAAATCCAAATCCTCCATGCGGTACGCTTCCATACTTTCTTAAATCCAAATACCATTGCCAGTCTGCCATTGGCAGATTATATTCTTTAAGTCTCTGTATTAGGGTATCATAATCATCTTCACGCTGGCTGCCACCAATAATTTCACCATAACCTTCTGGAGCTAAAAGATCAGCGCATTCAGCCTTAGATTCATCTTGCTCATTGCGTTTCATGTAAAATGCTTTTATTTCTGCAGGGTAATGGGTAATGAAAAGAGGCTTGTCGCATTCTTTAGTTAGCAATGTCTCATCATCTCCTCCTAAGTCTTCTCCTTCTTTAATATTAGAGCCAAGCTTTTGAAGTTTTTGGATTGCTTGATTATATGTAATCCTGTCAAATTCCTTATCAATATTTTCTAAGACTTTAGTATCTCGTTCTAAAATATTTAATTCTTCCTTATTATACTTTAAAACTGATTTAACCATAAACCTTATTAACTCTTCCTGAGTATCCAGGTTTTGTTTTAGATTAATAAAGGCTATTTCTGCATCCATCATCCAGAATTCTGTTAAATGCCTTCTGGTTTTTGATTTTTCTGCCCTAAATGTCGGTCCAAAATCAAAGACTCTGCCGTGTCCGGCAATAGCCGCTTCAATGTGAAACTGTCCGGTCTGGGCTAAATAGGCTTTTTGGTCAAAATATTCTATTTCAAACAGATCTGTGGTATTTTCACCAGAGGTTGCTGTAATAATTGGAGAATCTATTTTTATAAAATCCCTTTGCCGCATATAATCATATGTAGCTAAAATAAGAGTATTGCGGATTCTTTGTATTGCCCATTGTTTTTTTGAGCGCAGCCATAAATGCCGATTTTCTAAAAGAAAATCAGGTCCATGATCTTTTTTACCAATAGGGTATTCTTCTGCTATCTGGTAAAAGCTAAAATCTTTTACCTGAATTTCAAATTCATTATTCTTAGGATGCTTGCTTACTTTGCCAATAATTTTAACAGAAGATTCTATGCTGATTTTTTGAGCCTGTTCCCATTTATCTTTAGGTATTTCATCAGCATTAACAATGGCCTGGCAAAATCCAGAGCCGTCGCGCAATTGCCAAAAAGAAATTTTGCCTGAAGATCTGAAATTATATACCCAGGCATTTATTTCCACTTCTTTTCCAATATATTGGTCAAGATATTTAATTAATACTTTGCTCATATTTTTATACCTAACTATATTTAAGTTTACCAATTGTTTGATGTTTTGTCTATGTTTTATTTTGCAAAATCTTTTTTTCTGCTATCATGTAATTATGATAAAAATAGCAAAATTCAGACTTCTTTTATATTTAATCCTCCTGGCTATTATTGTATTTTTAGTTTGCATGTATATAGTGCCTAGCGGGCATATCATATATACATATAATTTTAGATCTAATTCTGACTTTATAGGCAAACTTACGCCCAAGGACAGGGTAATTAAACCTAGCAATGGAGAGCAGATAATAATAGGCAATCCTGTGTATTTTTCCTTGCGCACGCCTAGGAAATTTGATCAGGCAAAAATAACTCTTAAATACAAAAATAAAGAAGATCATCTGCTAGTAATAGAATCAGGAGTTTTAGTAGACAAAGACATCTGGCGCTATGATTTAAAGCCAGTTCAGAACAAGACTATTGACAGGATATTTCAGGACTGGACTAGAATAAAGCAAAAAGACACTTTATTTTTGCAACGTAAATCCAATTATGCCAGCATTGAGCAGTTTTTGAAAGACATGCCGTTATCAAATCAAATCGCTTTGTATAATTATGATCTGCCTAAGAAATATTATTTGTCTAATTATCAGCCAGGAAGAGAATATAATATGGTTAATTATCATTTGCGCGGAGCTTATCAGTTTTATACATATATTTACAAAGAAGATTTGAATTTTAGTTTTTTATTTAAAGATTTAAATCTTAATAAAGATGCTGATAATATAGAAATTTTAGTCTATGACCAGAATGATAATCTTGTTTATAGCCAGAAGATAGAAGATGACGGAATTGCAGAAATTACTGCACAAGAGTCTGAAACAAGAAGAATAACAATTAGGCGCCCTAATTTGCCAGTCGGAGCATACAAAATTGAATTTAAGGCTAATGATGATATTATTACTATGAATTTAATAACTACGCAGTCTAAATTATCTTTTATAAACAGATTATGGCTGTCCAATCCTAATCAAAGAATAGTTTTGTACTCTGACAGCCAGGATATTAGCTTGCAGACAATCAATCCTGCTAGCTTGCAGACGGCTACAGTTAATGGCCAGCCATTAACTGTGCCAAATACCTATGAGCAGTTTACTTTGATAAGCAGAGCTCCTGTTAATATGATTAGGCTTGCAAAGGGCGATGTCATAATTTCAGGAAAAGGCGTGTTTAGCTTTAATAGAGAAAACTTGATTAATCCAAATTACAAATCAATAGACAATAATTTCAGGCTTACTAATAATATTCAATATGTTTTAGCTGATTATGAATCGCCAAAGCACGATGAATACAAGGTCTCTGAATTAGAAGTTGATTTATCAAACGCTTATATGGAAGAAGACAAATACAGCTTTCTAATTTCTATTCCAGGATTAAAATCTGAAGATGAACTTGCTGACAGCATTATTATTAAACAAATTAAAGTAGAATTAACAGGCAAAAGCTTATGGCAAAAATTAAAAGAATAGATTTAAAAAAATACATGCCGTATATTAAGGAGATTTTTTATGTTTTAGGAATAGCCTTGATTATTTTTGCAATTATGGAGATAATTAAGCCAAGAATTGTTTTAGCATATATTAATATTAACCTTATCTTGGTTTTATGGCTTTTGAGTGGTATAATAGTGATAATTAACAAAGATGATTAATGGAGTAATTATTAAAAATTTAGAAAAATATTCTGACCATCGCGGATGGCTGTCTGAGATTTACCGCAGCGATGAATTAGATTACATCCCTGCTATGGCATATGTGAGCGTTACCAAGCCTGGCGTTATACGCGGACCGCATGAGCATAAAGAGCAGTCAGATTGTTTTGTTTTTATGGGCCCGGGAGAATTTGAACTCTATCTTTGGGACAGGAGAGATTATAGCCCTACTAATGGCGAACATGTTAAGATAACAGCTGGAGAGAATAAGCCAATTATGGTAATTGTGCCTCCAGGAGTAATTCATGGATACAAATGCATTAGTGAAAATGAAGCATATTGCATTAATTTTCCTAATAGGCTGTATAAGGGGAAGAACAAGGAAGATGAGATTGATGAAATCAGGTGGGAGAATGATCCTGATTCACCTTATGTAATTAATAATTAAATTTAATTATATGGAATGCATTTTTTGCAAAGTAGTCAAAAATACAATCCCTAGACATTTAGTTTATGAGGATGAATACACTTTGGCTTTTCTTGACATTGCGCCAGTAAGGCCTGGCCATACCATAGTAATTCCAAAAAAGCATGTAGAGTATATGGGGGATGTTGATGATGTTGTCCTATGCCATACTATTGAGACAGTTAAAAAAATCGGAGAGGCAATGAAGCAGGCTTTAGGCGCTAAGGGATATAATCTGATGGTTAATAACGGTTCAGAAGCAGGACAGCTGATTAATCATTTTCATTTCCACATTATTCCTAGAAAGAACAAGGAAGAGCTAGAACAATGGGCGCATGGAAAGTATGAAAATGGCGAAGCTGAAAAAATAAGCAAGCAGCTAAAAGCAGGATTATAATATGAAATTATTAATCACAGGCGGAGCCGGTTTTATCGGCTCCAATTTTATTAAACACTGGTTAAATAATAATCCAGAAGATAGTATTATTAATCTGGATGCTTTAACTTATGCTGGGAATCTGGATAATTTAATTGATATAGCTGATAATCCAAATTATGAATTTGTGCATGGCGATATTTGCAATCATGAATTAGTTAATGAGCTTGTTAAAAAAATAGATTTGATTGTCCATTTTGCGGCTGCAACCCATGTTGATCGCTCTATTAATGACAGCTCTGATTTTATAAAAACAAATGTTGAAGGCACAAGAGTATTATTAGACGCAGCCAAGAATAGAAAAACAAGATTCCATCATATTAGTACTGATGAGGTGTTTGGTTCATTAAAACTTGATGATCCAAAGTTTGATGAAAGCACTCCATATGATCCGCGCAGTCCTTACAGCGCTTCAAAGGCAGCGGCAGATCATTTAGTGCGCGCCTACTATCATACTCATGGCCTGCCAATTACTATTTCTAATTGTTCCAATAACTATGGTCCATATCAGCATTTTGAAAAATTAATTCCCTTTTTTATAACTAATTTAATTCAGAATAAAAAGGTTTTATTATACGGAGATGGCAAAAATATCAGGGATTGGATTTACGTTGATGACCATAATGCCGGAGTAGAGGCTATTATTAAAAAAGGCAAGATTGGCGAGACATATTGCTTAGGAGGTAACAATGAACTGTCTAATATTGAAATTACAAGGAAAATTCTGCAAATAATGGGTTATGGCGAGGAAATGATTGAGAATGTAGCTGACAGATTGGGCCATGATTTGCGTTATGCCATAAATATTGGTAAAATTAAAGAAGAACTGGGCTGGCAGCCAATGGTTGATTTTGAGCAAGGCTTGGCACAGACAGTTGACTGGTATAAAAATAATCAGCAATGGTGGGAAAAGCTGAAAAAATAACTTAAAAATATGCTTAACACTAAAATACTCTTGGGTCTTACTACTACTCAAGGCTCAAATTGGCAGGACAAGGTCAAGGAGATAAGCCAGTTTAATATTAAGGAAATTGGCTTGCTTCCGACTACCTTGAATTATGAGCAGCGCGGTCAATTATATAAGATGTTGCAGGATACTCCTTTAGAAACTATTCCTTTTGTGCATCTGCGGCATGATATGGAACAGAAAGAGCTGGATTATTTAGTAGCTAAATACAAAACAAAGATTTTTTGCTCTCATGCTAATGAAGAGGGTATTAAATTAATAGACCGCTTGCCCAAATATTTAACAATGATTTATTTGGAAAATGATGTTGATGATAAATCAGATAAGTATTTTAATGCCAAAGTTTTTGATGAGCATAAAGTGGCTGGCATTTGCCTTGATTTAGCGCATTTGGAAAACCAGCGCAATAGATACAAGCAGAGCTACAAGAGAGTGCAGGCTGTGTTAAATAAATATCCGATTGGATGTAATCATGTTAGCGCAGTTAAAACTAATATCTTGCTAAAGCTATTTCATAGAAAATCAACAAGCCACGAATTAAAAAATTTAGATGATCTTGATTATTTAAGAAAATTTTCTAAGAATTATTTTGCCAAGTATATTGTGATTGAGTTGGAAAATTCTTTCCAAGAACAGCTGGAGATTAAAAAACATTTGGAAAACATGCTTGAATATGTCATAAATTAAATTTATGAGAATATTGATACTAGGGGCTAAGGGAAATTTAGGCAGCCAATTGGCTGCCTTTGTTAATAATGCGACTGCTTGGGATTTGCCAGAAGTTGATTTAACTAATATTATTGATGCAAGACAGAAGATTATAGATTTAAAGCCTGATGTTATTATAAACGCTGCTGCATATAATGCAGTTGATAAATGCGAGACGGATGAAGCAGAATTAAGATTGGCATATGAGTTAAATCGCAAGGTAGTGGCAAGTTTAGCGCAAATAGCCCTTGAATTGAAGGCTGTTTTTGTTCATTATTCCACTGATTATGTTTTTGTTGGCGACGATCCTGGAGGATATCGTGAAGATAACCAGCCAGAGCCTGTAAATAAATATGGACAGACAAAATATGCAGGCGAATTAGAGATTTTAAAATTAAAAGACAGGCTTAAATTTTATTTAATCCGAACCTCTAGATTATTTGGCCCCTTAGGGAGCAGTCCCTGCTGCAAGCAAAGTTTTTTTGATTTAATGCTTGAATTAAGCAAGCGCCAGTCAGAAATGCATGCAATTGATGAAGAAGAGAGCTGTTTTACATATACAAAGGATTTGGCAAAAGCCACTATGGAGTTGATTGAGAATAATAAGGAATATGGCATTTATCATTTAACAAATTCAGGCCCAGTATCTTGGTATCAGGCTGTAAAATATTTATTTGACATTTCTGGCATTTCGGTTAATCTAAAGGCAATAAGCAGCCAGGAATTTTCCAGGCCAGCCAAGCGTCCAAAGTATTCTGTGCTTTTAAATACTAAAACAGAACCATTGCGCAGCTGGCAGGAGGCTTTGAAAGATTATTTAAAAAAATAATATGAGAGGCATTATTTTGTCAGGAGGATCAGCAACAAGGCTCAGGCCTTGTACTAAGATAGCCAGCAAGCAATTATTGCCTGTTTATAACAGGCCCATGATTTATTATCCGCTTAATACTTTGATTAAAGCAGGCATTAAGGAGATTTTAATTATTGTGGCTCCAGAAAGAGCTGGAGATTATTTAAATTTATTAGGCAGTGGCAAGGAATTTGGCGTTAAGTTTACTTATGAAATTCAGGACAAACCAAAGGGTTTGGCTCAAGCTTTTATAATAGGAGAAAACTTTATTGACAAGGAAGATGTTTGCATGATTCTTGGAGACAATCTTTTTGAAGATGATTTTTCTGAAGAAATTAAGAATTTTAAACACGGAGGAAAGGTTTTTGCCAAAGAGGTTCCTGATCCAGAGCGTTTTGGAATAGTAGAGGTAGATGAAAATTTTAAAGCTGTTTCTATAGAGGAAAAACCTCAAAATCCTAAGAGTAATTTAGCTCTTACTGGATTATATATTTTTGATTACAGGGTAATTGAGGCAGCCAAGAGAGTACAGCTAAGCAATAGAGGTGAATTAGAAATTACTGATCTTCATAATTATTACTTAGAGCTTGGCGAATTAGAAGTTGTCAAAGTAAAGGGTCATTGGATTGATGCAGGCACTTTTGACAGCTTGCTGGAAGCCCAGAATTTTGCCAAAGAAAAATTACAGAATAAAATGGTAATTTAATGATAGAGAATAATAAACCAAAGTTAATAATCGGATTTATTACATATGGCCAGGCAACTGCCCCTTATTTGCCGTATTTTTTGCCAAGTTTGATAAAACAATGTACTGAATGTAAAATTTTAGTAATTGATAATACAGAAAAAGAAGATAATGATAATGCTAAATATATTAAATCTAATTATCCAGAAATAGATTTTTCCTGGGCTGGCAGCAATTTAGGATTTGCACAGGCATATAATTTAATAATCAGCCAGGCTGTGGCTGAAAAAGCTGAATATTTTTTAATGATTAACCCAGATATGCTATTAGAAGATGGATGTTTAAATAAATTAACAGAAATAATGGATCGCAATAAATATTTAGGTTCAGCAAGTCCGAAAGTATTGCATTGGGATTTTGTGAATAATCAAAAAACTAAAATGATTGACACCTGCGGGATTCAGATGAAACCAGGATTGCGCTTTATTGATCTTGGCCAGAGCCAGATGGATAAAGGCCAGTTTGATTTGCATCCAATTCTTGGCCCATCTGGATGCGCCGGCCTTTATCGTTTAAGCGCCTTGGAAGATATTAAAATTGAAGGCAAGTATTTTGATGAATTATTTTTTATGTATAAGGAGGATGTTGACCTGTCATATCGTTTGCATTTAGCTGGCTGGAAATCAGAATTAATATCTCAAGCCATTATATACCATGATCGTACTGCTTCTGGAAAGGGCGAATCTATTTTTAATATTATTTTCAGCCGCAAGCTTAAAAGCCAGAAAGTTAAGCAATGGTCATTTTTTGGACAGCAGATTTTGTTTTATAAATTTTGGCTTTTGCAGAATTTATGGCAGAAAATTAATATTATTTCATATCAATTAAAGATGTATGTTTTCATATTAATATTTGAAAGATATTTATTTGATGAATTTAAAAAAATTAAGAAAATAAAGCAGATAATAAAAGAAAAGCGCAAATTAATTAAAGTTAAATAATATGGATTTATCAATCATTATAGTATCCTGGAATGTTAAGGATAAATTAAAACAAAATTTACATGCAATTTTAGCTTCTCGTGATTTGCAACATAATCTAGGGCTAAAAGGTTTTAGCTATGAAATATATGTGGTTGATAATAATTCGCATGATAATACTGCAGACATGGTAAGGCATGAATTTCCTCAGGTTAAATTAGTGGCTAATAGCAAAAATTTAGGTTTTTCATCAGCAGTTAATCAAGTAATGCGCGAGGCAGAAGGCAAGTTTATTCTATTACTTAACCCTGATATGCAGGTTAAGCCAAATACTTTGGCCGCTATGCTGGAATGGATGAATAAAAATTCGCAGGCAGGAGCTGCTATCTGTAAATTAATTAATGAATCAGGCGAACTAATTAAGCACATAAGGAGATTTCCAAGCTTTAAAGATCAGCTTGTGATTGTTTTAAAACTGCCTCATGTTTTTCCATGGATTCTTAAGAAATATTTGCGCTATGATTTTAACTATAATCATTCCTGCCAGGTTGATTCAGCAAGAGGCTCTTTTTTTCTAATCAGGAAGGAAATAATTAAACAAGTAGGCTTGTTAGATGAAAGGTATTTTATTTGGTTTGAAGATGTTGATTATTGCAAGACTATTAAGGAAAAAGGGTTAGAAGTCTGGTATGTTTCCAATGCAGAATGTATAGATTTTGTAGGACAGAGCTTTAAGCAGATTAAAAGCTTAACTACTCAAAAATATTTTCGCGATTCCATGCTTAAGTATTTTAAAAAATGGCATTCTGTGCGGCAGGCGATTATTTTAAAGATTGCCTGGGCTATTATTCTGCCCTTTATTTATTTGGTTAGTATTCTTGGAATGAAGAGCAGGGCAAAAACTTAGTTCTATTACCTCCCTTTTTCTTTTCTTTTTAAAATTAGTAAAATTGAAAATACGGCCAGAGAAGCATAGCACAAAGGAAATCCCCAGAGTTGCGGACAATGCATGATAAAAGGTGTTGGGTCAGTTGCTTGCTGAGCAGAAAACCAAAATGCAATTAATAATCCAATTAAGGCAGGGATATAGAATAATAGCTTGTTAGCCAGATTTTTGACAAAAATAGAAATAATAATTAAAGTAAAAAGGATTAAAATAATATAGCATGTTGGAATAGCAAACAATGGAGCGCAGAATTTTCCAATTTTAAATTGATTATAGCTTAGAAACAAGGCTGTCCACCAGCCTATCTGGGCTATAATAAAGATTGGCATGTTGATTTGAAGACGTTTCATAATTTTGACTTAAATTAAATCTTTTTTTATAATAAAACTAGCTTTTAAAATTATACCATATGTTTAAGAAAGTTGCGATATTGGTTAGTCCTAATTGGCAAGATTATGCCAAAAAATATTTGCCTGAATGCATAGCTAGCATTAGGGCGCAACACCTTGATAATGAATCAAAGATTTTTTTAATTGATAATGAAACAAATGAGGAAAGCTTTAATTATTTAAAAATAACAGTTCCAGAAGCAGAGATTGTTAGGAATAAAAATAATGACGGATTTGCTAAAGCATATAATGATTCTATAAAATTAGCTTTAGAACAGGGCTATGATTATTTATTTTTAATAAACATTGATACAGTAATAGAGCCTGATTGTATTGCTCAATTAATTAAGCAGATTGAGACTGACCAGGAAGTAGCTGCGGTTCAAGCAAGATTAATGCTTTGGTCAGACAAGAATAAAATTAACAGCATTGGCAATGTTACTCATTTTCTTGGCTTTGGATATTGCGATGGATACAAGGAAGAGTATAAACAAATTGAATACAAAGAAATTTGCTATCCTTCAGGAGCAGGCGTTTTATTCAAAGCAGATGCTTTAAAAAAAGTCGGATTGTTTGATGAAGAAATGTGGATGTATAATGAGGATCAGGATTTGGGCTGGCGCTTATGGCTTGCAGGGTATAAATGTATTTTAGCTCCTAAAGCAGTAGTCTATCATAAATATTCTTTTTCAAAATCAATACAGAAATATTATTGGATGGAACGCAACCGTATTATTAATATTATTAAAAATTATCATTTATTGACAATATTATTAATTTTTCCAGCTTGGATAATAATGGAATTAGGATTATGCCTTTTTGCTTTAGAAAAAGGATGGTTTGATGAAAAGATTAGGGTGTATAAGTATTTTTTTAAAGAATCTACTTGCAAATATTTAAAAAAAGCCAGAAAAGAATCTCAATCTTTGCGCAAAGTGCCAGATCATGAAATAGTTAAGATGTTTAGCGGACAAATCCTATACCAGGAGATTGATAGTATTTTTTTGCGTATTGCAAATGTGTTTTTTGATTTTTATTGGCAAATAGTTAAATTATTGATTATTTGGTAAATTTATGAATTTAAGCATTGTTATTCTCAATTACAAAAGCAAAGGCATGACCTTGAACTGCATTAAATCAATCAAAGAAGCTGATTTATCTGGCTTGGAATATGAAATTATTGTTGTAGACAATAATTCACAGGACAATATTGGAAAAATTCTTGATTGGCAGTATCCTGGAATCAGATTTATCCAGAATAAAAAAAATCTTGGAATGGGTGCTGGAAATAATATCGGTTTGATTAAAGCCAGGGGCGAATACGCAATAATTATGAATCCTGACACTTTGGTTTTTCCAGATACTTTTAAAAAGTTGTATGGTTTTATGGAATCTAATTTGCGAGTTGGCGTTGTGGGCCCTAAGCAATATAATCCAGATAAAACAATTCAGGATTCCTGCTATCGCTGGCATAATTTATTTACTCCTTTTTATCGCCGGACTCCTTTGGGCAAAACAAAATCTGGCCAGAAAGATTTAGCCAGATTCTTAATGAAAGATTTTGATAAAAATGTTCCTATGGATGTTAATTGGCTACTTGGCTCTTTTTTGTTTATAAGGTCATCTGCTTTGAAAAATGTTGGTTTGTTTGATGAGCGTTTTTTCCTATATTTTGAAGATACAGATTTTTGCCGCCGTTTTTGGGAAAAGAACTGGCGCGTAGTATATTATCCTGAAGCAGAGATTATTCATAACCATAACAGAGCCAGCGCTAAAATTCCTTTTTATAAATTTTTTACAGACAGATTTAGCCGGGCGCATGTTGCCTCATGGCTTAAGTATTTAAAAAAATACAGGATGAAATAAATGGGAAATCCTTATGCATATTAAGATTTTAAATTTTATGCTATAATATTAATAGTTTCATGAATTAAATGATGAATTAAATAAAAATATGCTAAATAAAATATTTCGTTTATTTTTTCCAGCTTTATCATCTGAAGAAATAAAGAAAAAATATAATATTCCAGATACATTTCATTTGAAAATTAGAATGACTAATGATGGTTATTTTACTTTGGCTTGCGAAGAATTGCCCGGATTAATAACAGAAGCTAATAATGGTAAAAAATTATTAGAAATGTTTAATGATGCAGTATTGACTTATTATAATGTTCCAAAAATAGAGGGAGACATAGTCCATGATCAAATGAACATTGATGGTTATGGCGCTTTTACCTTAAAAACTGAGCCAAGTACCGTATTTCAGGCTACTTAGTTATATGGGCAGAAAAGACTTTAATAGAAAACAATGTATAAAAGCTTTAAAAAAATTAGGATTTATAAAAAAGAATATTCGCAAAGGCAAGCATGATAAATTTATTCCTCCAGAAAATTTATTATTAAAAAAACAAGAAGGGCAACCTTCTTTTATTATGATCCCAAGAGGAAAAAATTTGCATTGTCAATTAGAAATTTTAAAAGAATTATGGGCTTTTGGCGGAGATGAGTTAGTGGAAAAATTTTTAAAATATATTTAACTAAAATCTTTTTATATCAGCTCCAAGCTTGCTTAAGCGTTTGACCAAATCTTCATAGCCTCGCTCAATTGGATAGGCATTTCTTAATACAGAAGTACCTTTAGCTGCCAGCATGCATATTAATAAATTAATAGAGGGTCTTAGGGCTGGAGGAGAAATAATTTCCGCAGCTTTTAATTTGCTTGGGCCAGTGACTGTTACTCTATGCGGATCAAGAAGCATGATATTAGCTCCCAGGCGGTTTAATTCTGTATAATAAATAGCTCTTACTTCATATACCCAGTCATGTACAAGAGTTGTTCCCTTTGCCTGCGTTAGAATCGGAATAAATAATGGAAGATTATCAATATTAATTCCTGGATATGGCTGAGGATGTATTTTATCAGGAAGCGCTTTTAATTCTGAGGGTATTAATTTAATATCTACTAAATTAAATTTATGATTCTTAGATTTATACTGCTTACTTAATTTAAATTTCTGGCCCATGATTCTTAATTTTTCCAGCTCTAATCTTAAAAAGTCAATTGGACAATGAGTAATTGTTAAAGGAGATTTGGTAGTTATGGCTAAAGAAATAAAGGCCATTGATTCAATAGGGTCTGGCATTATTGAGTAAATAACTGGCTTTAGTTTTTTAACACCTTTTATTTTTAAAGTCTTAGTTCCAATGCCTTCTATCTTAGCTCCGGCTGATTTTAAAAAATAGCAAAGATCCTGCACCATGTAATTAGAAGAAGCTAAGTGTATTTCTGTAATTCCTGGGATAAATAAAGCAGCCATTAAGCTGTTTTCTGTAGCAGTATCCCCGGATTCATACATAGTAAAGATAGACGCTTTTTTATATTGTGTATTAATCTGATATTCTTTTTTGCTTTCCTTGACTTTGATGCCAAGATGCTCTAAAGCAATCAAATATGGATTTACAGTTCGTTTTCCCAAAGTGCAGCCTCCTGCTTTTGGAAGTTTAAAGTTTTTAAACACAGAGGATAATGCGCCCATTAATAATAGGGCAGAGCGGGTCTGGCAAAATGATTTTTTATTTAAATTGTTTAGATTAATTTTTTTGTTATTAATAATCTCCAGCTTATGATCGCTTATCCAATTAACCTCAATCCCAATAGATTGCAGGATTTCAATAATTCTCTTGACTTCTTCAATAATCGGAACATTATCTAAAACAGTCTTGCCTTTGATCATTGTTGTAGCGCAAAGAATAGCTACAGTAGAATTCTTAGTAGAATTGGTTTTGATTGTTCCTTTTAGCTTTTTGTTGCCTTGTATAATAAATTTAGACATATGAACTGTTATAATTTAACTATTTTTATTATAATTAAACTAAACGTTTTTAGCAATGATACTATAACTATATATGAAGTCAAGCTCTCGCATTAAAGTAGGCAATAGGAAGGGTAATCCTGGCTTTCGAACACAGGCTGTTTTTCGATGCCAAAGCCAGATAAAGGCTGTACGTCTGAAAAGCAGAATAAAAAAAGCCGGAGGTTAGCCCGGCTTGCTAGTTATTTTTTCCAAAGCTCTTTTGGTTTGCTCTTTGGATCTTTTAATTTTTCTTTTCAATCCTTTGTTCAGATCAGGCAAATACGTCTTTTGTCTGATTTTTCCATAGAGTCCTTGCTTGGAAAAAATTCTAAATTTGAATTCTGGCATTTGAGATTGGCTTTCTTTAAGGCAGACAATGAAATTATAGTCAGGACAGCAGAATAGATTTGCTGTTCTTTCTTTTTTATTGCTGTCCTCTACAATTATATTTGCGCAGCAATCTTCTTCTGAGCAAATTTGCGGCATTCTGGCAATAGCATCATTGCTAAATTTGCCAATAGGCTCTACATACCATGTGGTTTTTTTGTTTTGGATCATGATAAATCCTTTTGAATTTATAAAAAACTATTTTGTATAATTACATTCTTTATTACTGCACTTAGAGCCTTCTTTTACTTCTACTAAGAGGCTTTTACATTCTGGACATTTTTCACCAGTCGGCTTGCTCCAATATGCGTTCTTGCATTCAGGATAATCATTGCAGGCATAAAAGATTCCTCTTTTGCTTCTTTTTTGAACAATTTCTCCTTTATTGCATTTAGGGCAGGTTATGCCAGTGCCATGATTGTTTTCTTCTATGTTTTTAATATTCTTACACTTTGGATATCCAGTGCATGCAAGAAACGGGCCGTATTTCCCAACCTTGATCGCCATTGGCTCATTGCATTTTTCGCAAATTTCATTTTTGTATTTTTTATTAAGCTCTTCAATTTCTTTATTATCATCTTTGCCGTCCTTGTCCCTGTCAGTACCAGGAACAGATTTAATATTTTTGCAGTTTGGAAAAGCTGAGCAAGCTAAGAACTTGCCATAACGGCCCATTTTAACAATCATTTTTGCGCCGCATTTGTCACAGACTTCGTCTGTTTTTTCTTCAGGCATAATATCTTTTTTATTTACTTCTTTATATTTCTCAGTTAGATTTTTATGAAATGGCTCATAGAATTCCCGTATAACAGGCTGCCATTCTGTTTTGCCGTCAGCTATATCATCTAAATCATTTTCCATTTTAGCAGTAAATTCCAGATCAACAATTTTTGGAAAATGCTTTGTTAGCAGATCAATAACCACAAAGGCAATATCATTTGGCTTAAGGCGCTTATCTTCGTCGCGATCTACATAATTTCTAGCCTCAATGGTTGCAATAGTGGGAGCATAAGTGGAAGGCCTGCCAATTTCGTGCTTTTCCAGCTCTTTAACTAAAGTAGCGTCGCTGTATCTAGCTGGAGGTTTTGTAAAATGCTGTTCTGGCTTTAATTCAATTAAATTTAATTTATCTTTAACATCTACTTCTGGAAGTTCAAGCTCTTTGCTGTTAGTTGGATAGATTTTCAAATAGCCGTCAAACTTTAAAATCTGACCGCTGGCCTTGAATTGATATTTTTTGGCATTAATTAAAATATCTGTATTATCTAGTATAGCATTAGGCATCTGGCTGGCAAGGCTTCTCTGCCAGATTAATCTGTAAAGCCTGTATTCTTGAGGACTTATTTTATTTTTAATCGTTTCTGGATTAAGGCTTGCATCAGTCGGCCTTATACCCTCATGAGCTTCCTGTGCTCCCTTAGCTTTTATTTTAAAGCGGTTAGGAGTTTTTAAGCAATACTTGTCTCCAAGAGTTTTTTGTAAATAATCCTTAGCTGATTTTAAGAACTGTTCGCTTAAATTAAGAGAATCAGTCCTCATATATGTAATATATCCTGATTCATAAAGCCTTTGCGCTAGCATCATTGTCTGTTTTGCGCTATAGCCGAGCCTTGTATTAGCAGTTTGTTGCAAAGTAGAGGTTTTAAAAGGAGTAGGGGCTTTTTTCTGGGTTTCTTTTCTCTCAACATCTTTGACGACAAAATCAGCTCCTTCTAAGTCTTTAACAATCTTCTCAGACTTTTTTTTGTCATTAATTTCAAACTTATCCAGCTTCTTGTCATTTATTTTTTCCAATTCAGCAGTTAATGTTTTCTTATTCTTAGTTTCCAGATCAGCATCAATAGTCCAGTATTCTTCTGGCTTAAAGTTTTCAATTTCCCTTTCGCGATCTACAACTAATCTTACTGCTACTGATTGCACGCGTCCTGCTGAAAGCCCTTTGGCCACCTTTTTCCATAGAAAAGGGGAGAGCTCATATCCTACCAATCTATCAAGAACGCGCCTTGCCTGCTGGGCATCAACCAGCTTATGATCAAGCTTTCTTGGCTTTTCCAAAGCTTTTGTAATAGCATTCTTTGTAATTTCATGAAATACAATTCTATCTGTCTTTTTTTCATTTATTTTCAAAGCATGAATTAAATGCCAGGCAATAGCTTCTCCTTCGCGGTCTTCATCAGTAGCCAAGATGGTTTGTTCAGTTTTTTTAGCAAGATCTTTTAATTTGCTTATAGTCTTTCTTGCCTTAACAGGTATTACATATTTTGGCTCAAAATTATTTTCAACATCCACGCCTAAAACAGACTTGGGCAAGTCTCTGATATGGCCGAATGAAGATTCTATCTGATATTCTGAGCCTAAGAATTTTTTAATAGTCTTAGCCTTGGTTGGCGATTCAACAATTATGAGTTTCATAATAGAATTTTGTTTATAAATTTAGTGTAATGTTTATATCAAGTTTTGGCAAGATAAAGTTAATTAATAGTTAAATTTAAAGTTTCTAAAATATCGTCTATGCTTGTTACAGGCCTGGCTCCCATTTTGATCAAGTTATTTGTTCCCTTAGAAGTTGAAGAATCAATTCTCCCAGGTATTGCCATGACTTCTCTATTCTGTTCAAGAGCATATCTGGCAGTAATCAAACTGCCTGAGCGCTCTGCGGCTTCAATAACCAGGGTGCCGAGAGACATTCCGGAAATAATTCTGTTTCGCATTGGAAAATGGTATTTTTGAGCTCCTGTTCCAGGCGCGTATTCTGAAATTAAACATCCGTTATTGGCAATAATTTGATGCGCCAGCTGAAGATTTTCTGATGGGTATATATTGTAGTCATCTAAGCCTGATCCTAATACTGCAATTGTCTTGCCATGATAATCAAGGGCAGTCTGGTGGGCTAGGGCATCTAATCCAAATGCCAGTCCGCTCACAATAGTAATGCCTAATTTTGACAGTTCGCTGACTAATTTTCTAATTACTTGGTGGCCGTATGGGCTGTGTTTGCGCGAACCTACTACAGCTAATGTGAATTTGGTCAATTGCGGATTTAAAATGCCCCGGCAGTATAGTATATGGGGCGGATCATGGATTTGTTTAAGCAAAGCAGGATAATTGCTGTCATTGAATTTTATAACCCCATCATTCATGTGCGCCTGGATGGACTTGAACCATCGACCCCCGCGTTATAAGCGCGGTGCTCTGACCAGCTGAGCTACAGGCGCAGAAAAGTGGACGATACTGGATTTGAACCAGTTACCTCTGCGATGTCAACGCAGCGCTCTAACCAACTGAGCTAATCGTCCGAATGATAATAACATAACATTATCTTTTAATTTTGGCAAGATTAACAAAAAGGGCAATCAATACAAGATGGAACAAGCTATAATGATTTTTCCAGATAGGTTAGCGGAGAATCAAAGATTTCTGGCGAGGAAAATCTGACGCAAAATTCACTCACGTATTCTGGCAGATATTCTGGGGTAACATGATGGTACATTCTACGGATAAAAGTACGCAAATTGCCGAATAATCCCTCAATCTCAGAAGTCAAACCAAATTCCCATTTTCTGTGTATATCCTTTTTGTGCCTGATCTGCCACCAGTTGTCAATACCTCTGTAAATGCCAGCCCCGTCTGTTTGCAATTGAGTTTTAGGCTGGATGAACTGAAAGAGAAAATTAGCCGCCTCACTCCTGTTAACTGAATTTTTTAATATAATCTGATGAGCTAGTTTTTTTGATCCAACCTGCTTGGCCATAATAAGGGATAGTTTTTTGAAATATGCTTCATCCATTTGCACCTGACCGGCTAAAATAGGCTCAAAA
>JBDRKN010000018.1:0-3331 GCA_043813955.1 bacterium
TTTTTGCCAAAGATAATTTTCTTCAAATACTTTCTGATTTTGGCCTCAGATGGTATTTGGTTGAGAAGAGCAATCATAGAACAAGAGCTTAATTATTAATACTATTATTTTACTCTTGTTCCATGTTGTATAGTATACCCAAAATCAAGCCCTTGACATTTATAAAGCTATCTGCTATACTGCTTAAAGTGTAAAAAAATAGATTTTGTACAATAAAAAAAAGGAAGAAATAGTGGAAGAAGTAAATTTAATTATTTTGTCCAATTTATTTGGGCAATCAAACAAAGAATGTCTTGAAAGGAATCTTAAATTAGAAAAAATCCTAAAACAGACAGAAGAATGTACTTTTGCTGGATCGCCAACAGTAATTGCGGGTGAAGTTCCAGAATGCTATCAAGACGACAGCGGCCTTAATCCATTCTTAGGTTCAGGACATATAATTGATAAATTCAAAAAGGCTCAATATATTGGGCTGAATAAAAAAACAAATAAACATATATTTGTTTCAATAATGTCTGGGCGTGTTTATTTTGTTGAACTAATGGTTGAATTAATTGTTAAAACGGCTGCAGAAATAGCCAAAGCAAAAAATATTAACGCATTCAAAATTTTTGATGCTAATGCTGCATAAGCAGCAACTATGGCATCCGCGAATCCTGGCATTTAATTATGTTAGGATTTTTTATTTTAAAAAATAATAAGGCCCTGACATTTAGACAAACCTTGTTGGCAAAAAAATAATAAAGTGTATAATACAGTATATACATAAAAAATGATAATTAGTAATATCATTATGATAGTTTTGAATAAGCCGTTTAGATTTGATTGGGATGAAGGCAATAAAAACTATATAAAACATAAAGTGCTTGATACAGAATGCGAAGAAATATTTTTTGATAAGAATAAAGTTATTTTTAAAGACAGCATACACTCTAAAGATGAAAACAGATTTATTATATTGGGCAAAACTAAAAAAAATAGAATATTATTTATTGTTTTTACTCTAAGAAATGATAAAATAAGAATTATATCAGCTAGAGATATTAATAATAAAGAAAAAAAATTATATGAAAAAGCAATTAAAAATTAAAAAAATAAAAAGTGAAGACAAGGAACGAGAATTTTGGTCAAGTTTTGATTTGTCTGAATATTTTGAGGCTAGTGATTTTGAAAAAGTGTCTTTTCCAAACTTAAAGACTACTACCAGGCCAATATCTTTAAGACTTCCTGAATTTGTAATTAATAGGACAAAAGAAAGGGCTAATGAAATGAACGTGCCTTATCAATCTTTATTAAAAAAATATATAATTGAAGGATTGAAATAAATTTATTAAATCAAACAGGGTTTTTGGATTATTTTACTATATTTAACAGAGTAATTAATAGAATAAAATAAAAATCATAAGGCCTTGACATTTAGACAAATCTTGTTGACATAGTTATTAATAATTGATACAATATAATTAGTAAAATCCTTAATAGCTTCCTGCAGAAGCTGTTTTTTAAAATAAATCCTTTTAACTTAATATTAGCCAAAAAATATGAAGAAATTAATTAACTATATTAAAGCATCTTTTGCTGAGATGAAAAAAGTTACATGGCCTACTAAGAAAGAAACATATCGCTACACTATACTAGTGATTGGCATAAGCTTGGGAGTAGCTGCTTTTTTGGGCGGTTTAGACTATATTTTCAATATTGGCTTACAAATTTTGCTTAAAAAATAATTATGGCTAAACAAAATCTCAATCAGGGTAAACGCTGGTATGTGCTACATACATATTCTGGTTACGAGGAAAATGTAGCCCAAAATTTAAAGCAGAGAATTGAATCTATGGACATGGAGGACAAAATCTTTAACATCTTGATTCCAAAGGAAAAGAAAATTAAAATTCAGAACGGCAAGCGAAAAATTGTTGAAGAAAAAATCTTTCCTGGCTATGTAATGGTAGAAATGCTTGTTACAGATGATTCATGGTATGCGGTTCGCAATACCCCAAACGTTACCGGATTTATAGGGACAGGAACTACTCCTACTCCGATAAGCGACGAGGAAATCAAATCTTTGCAAAAGCGCATGGGCGTGGAAGAGCCAAAGTACAAAATTGATGTTATGATTGATACCCCTGTAAGGATTACTGACGGTCCTTTCAAAAACATGGAAGGCAAGGTTGTGGATATTGACAAAGAGCGCGGAAAGGTCAAGGTATTGATTTCAATGTTTGGACGCGAAACTCCTGCTGAATTAGACTTTTTACAAATTAAGAAAATTTAATATGGCTAAAGAAATAAAAGCAAAAATCAAATTGCAAATAAGGGGCGGGCAGGCTAATCCAGCTCCTCCGGTTGGCCCGGCATTAGGCCAGCATGGCTTGAATATATCTGAATTCTGCCAGAAGTTTAATGACGCTTCTAAAAATAAGATGGGAGAATTGCTTCCTGTGGAAATTACTGTTTATACTGACCGCAGCTACACTTTTATAGTTAAATCCCCTCCAGCCTCTGAAATGATTAAAAAAATGGCCAAAATCAAAAAAGGATCTGGCAATCCCTTGACAGATAAGGTTGGCAATCTTACCCAGGCGCAATTAGAAGAAATTGCCAAGGCAAAAATGCCTGATCTAAATGCTAATGATATAGAGGCGGCTAAAAAAATAATCAAGGGCACTGCTAAGCAAATGGGCGTCCGAATTTTAAAAAAATAATTGTGAAAGTTGCTAAGAAATAATAAAAAAATATGACAGAACAAGAAATTGACAAAAATAAGCTCTATTCAATCAAACAAGCTATTGAGCTAGCCAAGCTTAATTCTAAAACCAAGTTTGATTCTTCAATAGAAGCTCATTTTCATCTTAGTATTGATACTAAGAAGGGCGACCAGCAGGTTCGCGGAGCTGTAAGCTTGCCGCACGGCACAGGCAAAACAATCAAAGTAGCTGCTTTTGTCAGTTCTGATAAGGAAGACGCTGCTAAAGAAGCAGGCGCTGATTATGTTGGCGGAGAAGAACTGATTAATGAAATTCAAAAATCAGAAAAAACTGATTTCCAGGTAGCTGTAGCTGAACCAGCTATGATGAAGAGTCTGTCCAAGATTGCTAAAATTTTAGGAACAAGAGGATTAATGCCAAGCCCTAAAAATGATACTATAACTCCAAACCCAGCTAAAGCTATTAAAGAGCTTAAGCAAGGAAAAGTGAGCTTTAAAAATGACGACTCAGGCAATATACACGTAATTATTGGAAAGACTTCTTTTGACGCAGAAAAGCTTGTTGAAAACTATAATACACTGCTTAATGCTATAAAAAAAGCAAAGCCAGCTTCATCTAAAGGA
>JBDRKN010000019.1:0-43603 GCA_043813955.1 bacterium
TGCTTACTGCTGACCAGCATGACAGCGATCGCGTTGCTATTGAAATAGATGAATGCCGAAATATGGGAATTGAAGTTAAGCAGCCTGATATTAATCAGTCTTTTAATTCTTTTACTGTAGTAACCAGCGGCACAGAGATTAACAAGGAAGCAGGCCAGGCAGAGGAGTCAAAAATAATCCGTTTTGGACTAAAAGCTATTAAGAATGTAGGCGAGCATATTGCTGAAGTCGTTATTGCTGAACGCAAGGCTAATGGACCCTATAAGGATATTACAGATTTATTAGAGCGAATAGATGACAAGGATTTGAATAAAAAATCTTTAGAAAGCTTTATTAAATGCGGAGCTTTTGACAAATTTGGAGAGCGAGGAAAATTTTTAGCCAATATTGAAAATCTGCTTCAATTTAGCAGGGATATAAGCAAGAGCAAGATTACTAACCAGGTAAGTTTGTTTTTTGACGCGCCAAATCTTGAAGTAGCTCATAGGGTTAAGCTGGATCCTGCAGAGCCAGTAAGCAATGCTGAAAAATTATCCTGGGAAAAGGAATTATTAGGATTATATATAAGCGAACATCCATTTAATGAGTATAAAAAGCAATTATCTGATATTGCAATTCCATTATCTGAGCTTGCTCAGCATAATGGCAAGTCTGATGTTAATGTGGCAGGGGTAATTGTTGATATTAAAAGCATTCTGACGCGCAAGAACGAGCGAATGCTGTTTGTAAAAATTGAGGATGGCGTTGATAATGTAGAGATTTTGGTTTTTCCAAGACTGCTTAAAGACACTGCTGAAATATGGCAGGAAGGCGAAGCTGTTATATGCCAGGGTACTGTTTCTGACAAGGATAATGAGATAAAGGTTTTGGTCAACAAAGCAGCTAAGCTGTCATTAAATAATTTGGGCCAGGACTTGCAAAAGTTTAAGAAAATAGCAGTTGCAAATAACAAAAATGAACTCAAGGCCCAGCCATTTAGCCAGCCGTTAAAGCTGGTAGCAGAGCAGGCTGTTTTAAAAAAAGAATTATTAATAGATCTTAAACAGCTTTTGAATAAATTTCCAGGCAAAAGCAAGGTTTATTTAAAAATAGTCAGTGGTGATAAGTACAAGATAGTGCAGGGAGAGATAGAGGTTGATAATAATGAGAAATTGAGGAATAATATCATAGATCAATTTAAAAATTTAATTCAAGTAATTTAGTTTATTTTTACCTTGATATTATTGAAAATATGTGGTAATTTTAAATTAAACAATTAATATTATTACTATGCCTAAAGTTATTACAGACAATGAGCGCATCTCTGAGGTTTTGGAACGGGGAGTGGAAAAAATTTATCCTGATAAAAAACAGCTAAAAGAATTATTATTATCAGGCAAGAAGATAAGGCTGTATTGCGGATTTGATCCCAGTTCGCCATCTTTGCATATTGGCAATGCTATCCAGATTAATAAATTAGCTCAGTTTCAGGCTTTAGGCCATGAAGTTATTTTTTTAATAGGTGATTTTACAGGAATGATAGGCGATCCTACTGACAAAGATTCTGTAAGAAAAAAAATAACAAGAGAAGAGGCTGTTAATAACAGCCAGAATTATCAGCAGCAGGCTGGGGCTTATTTGAATTTTGAAGGCAATAATTCTGCGCAGATTATGTATAACAGCGAATGGCATGATAAGATGAATTTTGCTGAGCTTATTGAACTAAGCTCTAATTTTACAGTTCAGCAGATGATACAGCGAGGAATGTTTCAGGAAAGGCTTAAGCAGGAAAAGCCTATTTATCTGCATGAATTTTTATACCCATTAGCTCAGGCATATGACAGCGTATCTATGAATGTTGATTTGGAAGTTGGTGGAAATGACCAGATGTTTAATATGCTCGCTGGCCGTGATTTAATGAAGGCTTTGAGCAAGAAGGATAAGTCTGTAATGACTTTAAGATTATTGGCTGATGCGCATGGTGATAAAATGGGCAAGACAACTGGCAATGCCCTGTTCTTAGATACTGATCCAAATAATATGTATGGTATTCTCATGTCATGGCCAGACGAGGTAATTGGCTTAACTTTTGAGCTGTGTACTAAATTACCCTGGCTAGAAGTAAAGGAAATCCAAAAACAGTTGAAAGATAATTCAGTTAATCCGCGTGATTTGAAAATGAAATTAGCTTTTGAAATTACTAACATTGTTCATGGCCAGGATAAAGCTAATCAAGCCCAGGAGTATTTTAAGAGTACAGTTCAGAACAAGGAAGCGCCTGATGACGTTTGTGAAGTAAAAGCAGATAAAGGAACTACTATATTAGATGCTGTCATTAAGGCAATGGACGGGCAAAAATCTAATAATGATATAAGGAGGCTGTTTGATCAGGGCGGAGTTACTGTTGATAACAAAAAAATTACTGACGTTAAGGCTGAAGTTCAAGAAGGGATTTACAAAGTTGGAAAAAGGAATTGGTTTAAGGTTAAAATTAATTAATTTTATTTAATATTCAGGAGATTGAAAATGGAAGAAAATGAAATTATTCGTTCATTAAAAAAACATTGTAATACGAGTTCTGACTTTCAAGATTTGCTTAAGGAAAGAATAGCAAATCAAGCATTGATTGCTATTAAAATGCAACCGCATATTAGCTCTTCGCGAGATTTGTCAATTGATGCGTCTATATTCATGCATGAGATAGATTATAGTAAAATATCTCAAAATTTATTTTTTATCTTTTTTAAAAGATTTGCTATTAATAAAGCATCTAAGCTGTTAGCCGCAAGAATAATTGAAAAATTGCATGGAAACAATGAAGAGCTTAATGGTTTTACGATTTTTAATCATAAGTTTTTCGTTAATGGTATTGATAAAGAGATTGATATCTTGCCTAGGTCTGTTCCAAAAAAAATCGGCAAAATAATTGCTAAGGAACTTTTATTAAAATTCAATATAATAAAATTTGCAACAGATAACTCTTATAATAAATTTGGATATAAATTCATTAGAGTATAAAAAAAACGGACATAAAATATGTCCGTTTTTCTATATCCTTAAATATCTAAATTTTCTACTTTCTTAGCATGAGTTTGAATAAAGTGCTTGCGAGGAGCAACATCTCCTCCCATGAGCATTTCAAAAGTTTCATTAGCTTTAGCTATATCTTCTACAGTTACTTTTTTCATAATTCGTTTTTCAGGATCCATAGTAGTTTCCCATAATTGGATTGGATTCATTTCTCCAAGACCTTTGTATCGCTGTATATTTATTCTAACGCCTGTTTTAATCTTCTCATCCTCATCCTCAGCAGGAGATTCTACTACTTCAAGCTTGGAAGAGCCAAGCTTTTTTAAAATGGTTTCTTTTTCATTTTCAGTATATGCATAATATATATCATTGCCTTTTTTAATTTGATAAAGAGGAGGCTGGGCAATATATAGATGTCCGTTTTTAATCAAATCATAAAAGTGCCTAAAAAATAGAGTCAGCAATAATGTTCTGATATGGGACCCGTCAACATCAGCATCAGTCATGATAATAACCTTATGATACCTTAATTTTTCCAAATCAACCTGGTCTCCAATATTCATGCCCATAGCAATAACCAGATTTTTAATCTCATTATTGGCAAGCATCTTGTCCAGCCTGGCGCGCTCAACATTAAGAATTTTGCCTCTTAAAGGCAGAATGGCTTGGAATTTTCTGTTTCTGCCTTGTTTGCTAGAGCCTCCGGCAGAATCTCCTTCCACAATATATAATTCGCATTCTTCAGGCTTTCTAGAAGAGCAGTCAGATAATTTTCCAGGCAGAGTCATTCCCTCTAAAGCCCCTTTTCTTAAAATAGTGGCCCTGGCAGTTCTGGCTGCCATTCTTGCCTGAGCTGAAATAATGCATTTGCCAATAATAGCTTCTGCCTGTTTTGGATTTTCCTCTAAGAAGTTGGTAAAAGCATCTCCAAATACCTGTTCAACATAGGTTTTTATTTCCGCATTGCCTAATTTACCCTTGGTCTGGCCCTCAAACTGCGGATCAGTTAATTTTACTGATATAATAGCGGTAAGACCTTCCCTTACGTCATCGCCAGTAAGGTTTGCCTCCTTGTCCTTGAGTATATTTTTACTTCTAGCGTAATTATTTAGAGTTCTTGTTAAAGCAGTGCGAAAGCCGACTAAATGAGTGCCTCCATCTGGATTAATAATATTATTAGCAAAGCACATCACGATTTCATTATAGCCTTCATTATATTGCAAAGCGACTTCTACTCTGGAATTATTGACTTCCTTGTCAACATAGAAGATAGTTTCATTCTTTACTACATTATTGCGGTGCAAGGATTTAATATATGTTTTAATGCCTCCGTCAAAATAGAATTGGTAGCTCTTTTTCCTATGTCCAGTCCTTTCATCATTAAGCTTTATTTTAATGCCTTTTGTAAGATAGGCTTGCTGCCTTAGGCGGTCAAGAATATTGCCCCAGTCAAATTCAATAGTTTCAAAAATAGAAGAGTCAGGCATAAAGGTCATGACTGTGCCTGTTTTTTTGCTAATTCCAGTAGCTTTGACTTTTTTAAGAGGCTTGCCTTGTTTATATTCCTGGGTCCAGATTTTGCCGTCTCTATGAACTTCAGCCTTCATATATTCAGATAAGGCATTAACAACGCTAACGCCAACTCCGTGAAGTCCTCCAGATACTTTGTATCCGCCCTGGCCAAATTTGCCTCCAGCATGCAGCTTGGTCATCACAGTTTCTAAAGCAGACACCTTGGTTGTTTTATGAATATCAATTGGAATGCCTCGGCCGTTGTCTGATACTTCAACCATGCCGTTTTTCAACAGAGTGGCTGTGATTTCATCGGCAAAACCAGCCATGGCTTCGTCGACGGAATTATGAGCTACAATAGGAGCATAGCCGGCAATAAAATTTTCGCCTTGCGGCACGGAAAAATCATATACCCATTCATGGCAATAAGGAATTTTTTTTATTTTTACCACTTTAAGAACGCCAAGATCTGATTCTATAAAACGGTTAATATCAGGATAAACAACAACACGTTCAAGTTGTTGGAGAGCTACAGCCTTTTTAGCAGTAACGCCGCCGTGCGTATCAAGGCTAATGCGATAAGGTTTATTCCAGAATATTTTAATAAAAGTTTCTTCAGAAGGAATTCGGTTAATATATGAGGAATTTATATTCCAATAGAAGTCCAGCCGCCAAGCTTCGCTGCTTTCGATTATCTGAGTTTTTATTTTGTTATGATAATTTAGTGTTATTTTTCTATTTTTATTTTTTTCCTTCATTTTGTTTGCTGAAAAGGTTTTTCCTAAAGAAAAAAGCAGATAACTTAAACCGTCAATAAGGGTTTTGCTTGCAGATACGGCTGTGAATTTAGAGCGCTCTTCTGCTGAAAGGCTTGTTTTTTTAATAAGATGTTCTATGAAAATTCTTGTGGGATAACCGTCTCCTGCAAGATAAGCAATTAAATAACGTTCACGGAGAAATGGATCAACATTCCAAATAAGTTGAGGTATTTTTTTCCAATGGCTTGAGTTTCCGGCATCAAAAACTTTTTGAAACAGAAGAGAAACTAAGAGTGAATCAATTTGAATTGTTCTTGCTGTTTCATGAACATAATGCGGCTTTGTTTTATAACCAAAAACTTGGCTTATAAGATCAACAGTATAATTAATAAGTTCTTCTTCATGAGAGCCAAAACTCCAAACTACTCTATTAGTTTTACCCATAAATGCCGTGCCTTCAGCAGTATAAAGGCCGAGTAATTCAATAAGCTGTCGAGTTACAGGCATCTGCGCTGGCAAAGTAAAATCCGTCTTGCGTTTATTGCCAATACGGCAATTAATAAATCTTTTTTTAATATCTTGAGGGAATTGTCGCCACAGATTAAAAGGTATATAATCAAATCGCTTATAATCATTTAGAACATTAGCATAATGTTGAATATAATCTGTTTTTGCTACATAAGTTTTTACAATCTGTTTAATTTTTTCATCATTTAAAAATTGTTTTCCTTTATAAATATTTATTTGTTTTGTTTCCTCTTTGCTTAATTTTTCAAGCTCTTCTAATAAATTAAGCTGCTCTATATATTTATCCAGCTCAACAAAATTTTTCGGAGCTATTATATAACTTCCGACTTTGATTTCATTTCCTTTAATTGGAACAACCTGGCCTTCTTTTAAGGTAAAAAGTGAATGATAATCTGTAATTTCAATTTTGCGGTTATTTTGAAGAGTGATTTCCAAGATATCGCTATTTACTTTATGGCGAATTAAGCTTGAAATCGGAGACCATGAAAATTTAAGAGTCTGAGGATTAAAAGCAAGAGCCTTGATATCAAAACCAGAGCGTAGCGTTTCCATTGTTTTGCCGCGATTAACCAAGCAAGAATTTTTTTCAATACTTTGGTTAATTATTTCGCCGATTTTTTTAAAATTAATTCGTCCGTTTTCCTTTATGAGCGTTGGCGTATCATAAGTCAATGAATTATCAATAACTTCATAAAATAGATGATGCAGGCCAGAAGCAGAGGTAGATCCAATATACATGCCAGGCCTTTTTCTGACTGGAGCAAGGCCTTCCAGAACTGTAATTGATTCAGCATTATAGCTTGTATCATTTTTCTTTTTCACAGGTGTTTTATTTGTTTGTTTAGTAAGCATAGTTTCACTAGTTTTAAACAAAAATACCCTTTAATTTTAGGGGATATTTTTGCTTGTTTTTGCTTTAAATTACTACCTATATTGTAGCAGAAAAATAAATAAAAGACAAGTTTTAAAAACAGGCAAGTTTGGTTTTTTATATTAAAATATGGTATAATAATCATAGCTAATTCTTAGCTATTTTTGGCTTATGTTTATTGATAAAAATAGGCGAACTCAATTGCCAGAACAGCCGTTAAGCAGCAGCTTGATTGGTTTTTTTAAGCATAAAACAGGTTTAAAGATTGTAATCATTTCTTTGTCAGCTTTATTATTACTGGCTATTATTATTGTTTCCATGGCCTTAAGCAACAGAAACCGTGTAATTGTGCAAGAACCAGAGCCAGCAGACACAGAGCCATTGCCAGGCTTGCCAGACGCTGATAAGTCAAGCCTGTCATATTTGCTTGGCGATAGTGATATTGATCAGTTTAAAGCTGAAGAGCTGGTATTTGGCGTTTTTTACAAACAGCCGGTTACTGAAATTGAAATCAAGAATCCAGGCATAAAACTTCCGTTCAATGTCAAAACTGATGCAGCAAATTATTACAGCATAACCAGGCATATTAATTTAGATGATGTGATTGAGGATTTGAATAATAATGGCATGGCAGTAATTGACAATCCATTTTCTAAAGAAGCTAATGATTTTTACAGCGTATACCAATTGTTTAAGGAAAAAGATATACCGTTTTTAATAACCAATGACTTTTTAATATATTATTACCAAAATAGCTTAAAATATATTTTTAAGCAGATTGAGACAGATGTTTTTTACAAAGATTTTTGGGATATTAGCAAACAGCTGTTTGAAACAGCTGATAATAGGTATAGGGAAAGGTACAGCCGTTTAGGCATATTAAATGATCCATTATTAGAGGCAGAACGCTTGGAAGCAGCTTATTTTGCAACAATGCTGGAGCTGCTCAAGCCAAAGCCTGATCAGATTCTTCCAGAAACAGACAAGGATTATGCTGATGAAACAAAGTTTACTGCCATTGAAGCCAAGTACTATGACTTTGAGCTGCCAGAATATCTGCAGCTTGATATTGAGCAGGAATTAGAACTTATTGCACAGGCAAAAAAAATTGCTGGCGATCCTGTAAGATCTCCAGCATTGCTCTATAATCGAGATTATGGAGATTTTATAATCCCAAATCAATATTTTGATAATGACAAGCTTCATAATTTTTATCTGGCAAATAAATGGGCAAATTCTTTATTCCCGCTTTATTTTCAAAGCAATGACTGTGCTGACTGTCTTTTGGACAAAAATGATTGGGAAATCAACTTTATCGCAGCCCATTTGATTGCAAGCGATTTTGAATCTGATCAGGAAATAAAGAATAGGTGGGCAAAGATATACAAAGTGATTTCATATTTTAATGGCTTGCGCAATGAGCTTACTTATTTGCACTATAATAATGCTTTGACCAAGGCCTTTGGCTCTAAGGCAGATGTGACTCAGATTTTGGCTGCTAATAATCCTGAGCGTGAGAATAATCTGGCAAAATTACAGCAGGATGTCGCTGGCTATGCTTTTGATTCAGCACAGGGAGGCTATGACAGAAATTCATTAGAGCAGAGAAAATATCAGGGGATGCGAATGCTGCAGGAAAATTACTGGCCAGATAAATATATTCATGAGCAGTTAACCTTTGAGACTATAGGCCAGCATAATAGTTATAATAAGAAGGAAAAGAATCATGAGCTTACTTCAATGTGCTTACCGCAAGCTAACCAAACTATGCGCTGTCGAGGAACAGGTTTTGATATTGTTAATATTGTTTTTAATGAAGATTTGAATAGCCATTTTTATGCTTTTAGAAATAGCGATTACCAATTCTATAATGAGCATTTAAATGAAGTAAAAAGCCATTTTAGCCATTTTGATAAAATTGACTGGCATAACAGCGGTTTTTGGTCATCATTAGACATAGATCGCGTCCTGCTGGAAACAAGAAAAATTGGAGCGTTTCCATATACGCAGACAGATGCATGGACAGCAATCAACTTAGATACAGCAGCTTCAGCCATGTTTAGCATGCAGCTTCCGGCTGATAAATGGGAATTGTCTTTTAGGCGCGAAGACAGCCTCCAGGCAGCAGATAATATAGTTAAATATAATTACGTTGAGCCAAATGTAGGCTTGGTTAATGAGCTTTTGGCAAATGCCCGCATGCTGTTTAAGACCTTATACAGTCTGGAATTGGTGCAAGCCAATGACCAGAAATTCAAGGAGTTGCTTACTGATTTGATTGAGATTAGGGGACTAATAGGAAAGGAATTGGTTGATGAGGAATTTAATTATGATGACTGGCGCTTTATTAATGACCTTATAGGCAAGTATTATTTAACAGAAGAATCTGAAAAGATTGTGAAGATTAAATTTGTTGATCCGCAATCTGGCAAAGAATATTATTTACAGCAAAGTCTTGACAAAGTCCGATTATTAGTAGGAGTGCATTTTAATCAGAATAGAGAAGTGATAGTAATCGGCCCTATATTCAATTATGAGGAAATAAAGAAATAATGTATGAATTTATTTGGAAAAAATCAAAAAGATCAGCTTAAGCATAAATTATCCAAGCATCAAGGCACTGAAGGCATGAGCACCAAGCATTTGGATTTTGGTTTGTGGTACATACAGCACCGCAAGCATTTTTTTATAGGAATCATTGTTATTCTATTTATTGTTTCTTTCTATCTCTGGGGCTTTTCTTTATATTATTTTGGAGATTACATACTGCGAGGCATGACAGCGCAGAGAGAAGCTCTGATTGGCTTAACCCAGGGAGGCATAGTGCATCAGGATACTGACTATGCCCAAAATGTAAAGCAGCAGTTTATTAAAATAATTCCATTAAGCAATAGCCTCTATGATTTAGTCGGGTCTATTACCAATGCTAATGAAGATTTATGGATAGAGTTTGATTATTATTACACAGTTAACAATGAGAAAACTGAAATGCAGCATGGGTTTGTTTTTCCAGAGGAAAACAAGTTTTTACTGTCATTAAACCAGCGATTGTCTGGACAGCCGCTTTCTGCCAATCTTGCTATAGAAAATATACAATGGCGCCGTATTAACGCACATAAAATTTCTGATTGGCCGAGTTATAAGCTGGAGTATCTTAATTTTATTGTCAAAGACAAAAGCTTTATTGATTCAGAGCAAAGCGGTTTAACAGAGAATTTAAAACTTAACAGGCTAAGCTTTTTAATCAATAACCAGACTGCTTACAGCTATTATGAAGCCCCTCTTAATATAGTTATCTATGACCGCGATAATGTAGTGGCTGCAACAAGATATTTGTTGAATAATTTTGAATCAAGAGAAAAGAGGATTGTGGAAATAAGCTTGCTCGGGCATATACCAAGAGCAACCAGGCTTGATATTATGCTAGATATTAATATTTTAGACGAATCAGTCTTTATGCCCATACAATAATAAGGTTTTTTTAATGTTAGCGGGTAGCTTTACTTTTGTTGTTTTATGAATTAAAGTATGGTATGTTTAATATAGAGAAAGGGGACGTATGAGTAAGCAATTAAATACAAAAAAAAGTGGAATAGCTAGAACTATGATTTACCCAATAAAACATGGCTACAAAGCTGTTTGTTTAGATTTTGATATTATAGAAGAAGCAGATACAAGAGAAGAAGCGGAAAAAGAAATAAGAGATGCAGTAGAAGGATATATTATTAATGTTTGTAAAAATAATTTAGATGATAAATTATTAAATAGGCATGCTGATAAAAAGTATTGGGAAATGTATGATCGATATCAAAAGTTATTATTTGCTAAGAATCAACCAACAGTAAAGCTATCCGCCAACATTAGAAAATCATCATTATTTACTATACCAATTGGAGAACTAATAAATAGCAATGCTTCTTGCGCAGCTTAATATATATCTAGGCTTAATAATTGGAGTTTTCATGATTTAATAAAATTTTTAAAAGATTATAAATTTCAATTTGGCCACATAAGAGGCTCCCATTATTTTTATAACGGAAAGATTGGCGGGGAAGACAGAGTGGTGCAAGCTATATTTAGCAAAAAAGAAAAAAAGAGCCAATCATATAAGACAATGAAAATGGCTGTTAAAAATTCTAAAATTCCAAAAAAATATTTTGAGGAATGGAAAAATAAAGGAATAGTGCATGAAGAAATTATAGGTTAATATTTAATATAAAGAGGGCGCTCTAACAGGGGCGTTTTTTGTTTAGCATTTTATTGAAAGTTTCTTTGGCTTGCTAATTCTTTAAGCCATAATTCTAAAATTTCATGAGCTTTTTTTTTTTGCTTGTTTAAGACTATTTCCAAAAGTTACGCAACCAGGAAAAGCAGGAAAAGAAACATTATATACGCCTTCTTCTGATTTTTCAAAAACTGCTGGATATTGCGAAATTTTTTGTTTATTTTTTACCATATTATTTTGTCATATTTAAAATTATATATAATTTTATTGTAAAAGTCGAGAGTCAGTCCGCAGTTTTGTATCATTCATTATAAAATGTGTTATAATATATTTACAATCACGTGGCAATCTAAAATCTTAGATAGACCCTGCGCCTTTTGCGCAAGGCTGGACAGGAATAGAGTAATTTTTGCTCGCCGTGTTTTTAAAAACATTTTTTAATTTAGGAACCATTAAAAATAAATGCTTAGCAAATTCATAAAAGGCAAAGTTTATATTTTTATAGATGCGGCAAATAATTTTTATGCCCAACGAACTTTAGGATGGAGAATATCATATTCAAAGTTAATGAAGTATTTTAAAAAAGAATGCGGAGAAGATGTAAAATGTTTTATTTATACCGCTTACGACGAAAACAGACAAAGCGAACAAAAATTTTTAGATATGCTTGATATTAACGGATATATTTTACGCACTAAAGCCATTAAAAAGATTCATATTAGCGCTAATCGCGATAAGCATAAGGGCAATCTTGATATGGAGCTTGCTTTTGAAATGGTTGATCATGTAAATAAATATGACACAGCAATATTAATGTCAGGGGATAGTGATTTTTCGCTTCCCATTGATAGAATCAAAAAGAAAGGCAAGCGAATTATTGTAATGTCAACAAGGGGTCGTATTTCTCGGGAACTTTTAGAAAGAGCTAAATATCTTGATTTAAGAAAGTTGAAGAATAAAATATCCCAATAATTTTTTACTAAAAAAATCTGGAGCTATTCCCTTGCGGGAATACTCCAGAGTGCTATCACATTATTATAATAGCAAATCTATATTTTTTGTCAACCCTGTATAATAATTGACAAACAATACCTGCTAAGGTTAAATTAATATTATCTAGCAGGTTTTTATTATGTTAGCCAAACTTATCACCAGCTTGAAAAACATGGACTGGATACTAATGCTGTCTGTTTTTTTGCTGGTTTGCCTTGGCTTGGTAGAACTATACAGCGTAAGCTCTGGACAGGGAGGAATTGAGCTGCTTAATTTTAAAAAGCAGCTGTTTTTTGTCATGGCCGGATTTATAATCATGATACTTCTTGTCATGACTGATTATTATTTTTTTTACAGCTATAATAATTATTTTTATTTATTTGGCTTAATTATTTTAACAGCTGTATTGTTTTTAGGAACTCCTATTCACGGAACTAAGAGCTGGTTTAATGTTTTTGGCTTAGGTTTGCAGCCAGTAGAGCTGGTTAAATTCATTTTAATCATATTCTTAGCCCGTTATTTTTCTGCTGTTTATGTTTCAGCTAATGTTATAAAGCATTTAGTCGCTACTGGTTTTGGCACCCTTATCTTTATAATCCTAGTCCTTTTGCAACCAGACCTTGGCTCTGCTTTTATTTTACTGATAATCTGGCTTATCATGGTTGCTTTGATTGGCTTGCCTAAGCGCTATCTGCTTGCTATTGCTACTATATTTTTAATTATTACTGTGATATTCTGGAATTTCTTTTTCAAAGATTATCAAAAAGATAGGATTATATCTTTTATTAGCCCAATAAGCAGTTTAGAGGAGGACTATCATAAGGACTATAATGTGAATCAGTCAATGATAGCCATAGGAGCCGGAGGATGGCTTGGCAAGGGATTGGGATTTGGCTCGCAGTCTCAATTGCGATTTCTCCCAGAAGCAAGCACAGACTTTATTTTCGCTGTAGTTGCGGAAGAATTAGGTTTTGTAGGAGTTATTTTAACATTATTATTCTTTGCAATATTCTTTTACCGTGTTTTAAAACATTTGCCTAATATTAATAATGATTTTGGCATTTTTTTCATTCTTGGAGGCGCGGGCTTGATTTTTATTGAAATGTTTATTAACATAGGAATGAATATGGGACTGCTTCCAGTTATTGGCATAGCATTGCCTTTTTTAAGTTATGGCGGCAGCGCCATGATTTCCAACTTAATTATTGTGGGAGTAATGCAAAGCATTATTGTCAGATCTAAAATTAAGAATTATTAAATAAATAAAAATTATGGGAGAGTATAAATTAACAGCCATGGCCAGGGAGAAAGGGCTGGCTGACAGCAAAACACATATCAAAGCTGAAGTTTATGGACCTGGCATAGAAAACCAGCATGTTTTGGTTGAGAAGGCCAGTTTTGAAAAGGTTTTAGCTTCTGCAGGAATATCAAGCTTGATTGACTTAAAAATTAATGGCCAAGAGCCAGTTAAGGTGATTGTAAAAGAAGTGCAGAGAGATCCATTAAAAGATAATATTATACATATTGATTTTCATAAAATTCAGATGGATAAAAAGATTACTGCCGATGTCGCAATCAATTCAATTGGCAAAGCGCCAGCTGTTGATGCTTCAGGAGGCATTTTAGTTAAAAGCTTAGATAAATTAACTATTGAATGCCTGCCTGCTGATTTAATTAAGAGTATTGAAATTGATTTAACACAATTAGAAGAGCTAGGACAATCAATCAGAGTTGAAGACTTAGGAATTAGCGACAAAGTTACTGTTAAAAATGATCTCCGGGACGTTGTCTTTAGCGTGATAGCTCCTCGCAAGAGCAAGGCTGAAAAAGCTGCTGAAGCTGAGGCTGAAGCTGCTGCTGAAGTTCCTGCTGAGGGAGAAGAAGCAGAAGGTGAAGCTAAGCCCGAGGGCGAGGCTGAATCTAAACCTGGTGGAGAGGCCAAGCCGCCTGAAGCCAAGAAGGATTAAATTTTAATTACAGCCAAGCGATCTAGCCCAGCTAGGTCGCTTTTATTTACCCCCTCATTACAATGTGCTACAATACAACCGCAATGAGCAAAGCTCATAATTATTAATATAAAAACAACAATATGAAAACCAACAAAACATTAATTACCATTTTAAAGATGTGCATAGTTATACTAATAGTATCAATAATAACTAATATCATAGTAAGAGCAGGTACTCTAACCCCCTCAGCCTCTCCAGCAGCAACCAGCTATACTCTGACTGATATATACACTAGATTAACAACAAATGCCACAGTTACAGAGGCAAACCATGTTTTCACGCCCTCTGCATCTCCAGCAGCCTCATTTTACACACTAACCCAGATATATGACTCAATACCTACTATTACAGCAGCTAATGTATTCAATGGCATAGAATATCTAGGAATCACAGGAACATTAGATCTAGCCTGCAATGACCCTACATTTAATGGCACGCTCAACAAAGTAGCAACTGCATACGACGGATTAGGAGACGGAACTAACAGATGGTGCATGACTGACTCAGGAGACGCTGTAGCAGGGGAAATGCTGTCTGGAAAAAAAGCATGGGTAGACGGAGTAGAAATAACCGGCTCTCTTGCCACCCAAACCCTGTCTGATCTCAATGATACAGTCGCGGCAGGAAATTACGCAGCTACCACATTATCTACTGTAGATGCTGATTTAGCCACAGCTAATATATTATCTACCAAAACAATATTTGGAATAGCAGGAGATTCTAATGTAGTTAATACCTCTACAGGAACAGCAATAGCAGGAGATTTGTTTAATAGCAAAATAGCATGGGTAGACGGCTCATCTGTCACAGGAACATTAGATCTAGCCTGCAATGACCCTACATTATTCAATGGCACAGACAACAAAGTAGCAACAGCATACGACGGATTAGGAGACGGAACTAACAGATGGTGCATAACTAACACAGGAGACGCTGTAGCAGGAGAAATGCTGTCTGGAAAAAAAGCATGGGTAGATGGAGTAGAAATAACCGGCTCTCTTGCCACCCAAACCCTGTCTGATCTCAATGACACAGTCGCGGCAGGAAACTACGCAGCAACCACATTATCTGCTGTAGATACTGATTTGACTGCTGCTAATATATTATCAGGCAAAACAATATTTGGAATAGCAGGAGATTCTAATGTAGTTAATACCTCTACAGGAACAGCAATAGCAGGAGATCTGTTTAATAGCAAAATAGCATGGGTAGACGGCTCATCTGTTGCAGGAACATTAGATCTAGCCTGCAATGACCCTGCATTATTCAATGGCACAGACAACAAAGTAGCAACAGCATACGACGGAGCAGGAGACGGAACTAACAGATGGTGCATGAGTGATTCTGGAGATGCTACGGTTGGCCAATTACCAACAGGCACAATTGCATGGGTTGACGGAGTAGCTATTACTGGCACAGGAACTAAAACACTCTCAGCTGCCAACAGTACAGTCAATGCTGGATATTATGCAGCAACTACCCTAGAAACAGTAGATGCTGATTTAGCTGCGGGTAATATTAATTCAGGCACAGTTATATTTGGCGTCACAGGCACTTTATCTGGCGCTTCTCTACATTCTGGCCAAACCACTTCCTATGGAACAGCTCCAGATGATGCTGATGATGATGGCACAGCCAAGAGCTATACTGATAATGCTAATGATACTGTTACTGACAACCATACTGGCCTAATATGGCAAAAATATGACCAGGCAGCAAAAACATGGGAAGATGCCCTATCATATTGCGACACTTTAACTTTAGGAGGCAGCTCTCTTTGGCGGTTGCCTTCAGTAGTAGAAGGCATTACCATGTTTGACTATGCCTGCGCTGCAACTGGCGGCTCCTGCGCTTATTCTTTTCAAAACAGCGCTTTAGACTGGACTAATACTGGTGCCTCTAGCTACCTTTGGACTTCTACTACTAGAGCCGACGGTACTACCTACGCTTACTACCTCAACGCTGGCAACGGCAATGTCCCCACCGTTGCTAAGACTGGTACGTATCTCGTGAGGTGCGTCCGCTAGCTATTTTAATAATTAATAATTAAATTAAACTCATGGAACATCATAATAATGCCAAATTCGCATTTTTTTACATGCTTAGCTTAGTAGCCTTAGTCTTTATGGCTATTTCAACTGGCATGATTATTTTTCAGATTATTAACAAAACAGTCACAGATATGATTAATTTTGCAGGTTCTTACAACAGCGGAATCTTAAAGTTCGCAATTTCTGCAATTATTATTGCTACTCCAATATATTATGTAACAATGCGCCAGATTAACAAGAATTTGCATTCAGGAATTTTAAACAAAGACTCAGGGGTTAGAAAGTGGCTTACCCACCTTATTTTATTCGTAGTTTCTGTAGTTGTTATTGGATGGCTGATTGCAACTATTAATATGTTTTTAAACGGAGAAATAACATTAAAATTTATCTTAAAATTAATTACAGTAATTGGCATTTCTGCCGTTATCTTTACTTATTATCTCTATGATATTAAGCGAGAGAGTGTTAATAAAAAGGATAAGATAACAAGCATTTATTTTTATTTATCCCTGATCTTGGTTATTGCCAGTTTTGTTACAGCATTATTTTTTGTAGAATCTCCGGCTCAGGCCAGGGAACGCAAGCATGATGATATGATTTTATCTGATTTTGATAGAATTGACAGCGCAATAAATGAGTATTACAGGATTAACAAGGAATTGCCCTCTGCTCTTGATATATTAGTTGATGAGAATAAATATTATTTGGAAACAGAGAATTTGAGCAATCAGATTACAGAGGAGGTGTATAATTATGAGATAATTAAAGATAATGACTATCATTTATGCGCTACTTTTAAGGCTTCTACAAAGGAAAAGAGCAAGGATCTTGATATGCGCTATCAATATAACGGGCATTGGGCGCATGAAGCTGGATATCAATGCTTAGAACAGACAATAGTTGATTTTTCCACATCAGAACTTCCTGTTCGAGTGAAATAATTAGTACTTTATATATAGGAGGTGAGAGATGCACAACATCAAAGAAACAGAGATTGGACCTGAAAAACTTATTTCACGCCTTGATACTTTTTTATATTTGCTTCGGAAAAAATTTGATTCAGAATTTGCAAAACAAAATAATTCTCAAGATATTGAGGATGAATTTTTAGATGAGTTAGTTGAGAAAATACAGAAAACAAAGAATGAGATAGAAAGAGATTATACAGAAAATAAGCTTAAACCTAAGCAGATAAATGATTCTAGATTACTGATTAGAAGTTTGTTTAAAATCATGGATGAATTTAAAGAGATTGGCGTTGAAATAAGTATTAAGTAATACCCTGTTAGCTAAACAGGGTATTTTTTTGTTTTTTTGCGCAGATTTGATATAATTAATATAGACTAAGACATTTAGTTATTTTTAATATTTTTTATGATAATAAAAATAGATCAATTTGAAGGACCCATGAGCTTGCTGCTAAAAATGATTCAGGAAGAAAAGCTGGATATTACTGAAGTAAGCCTTTTGAAAATAACTGACCAGTATATTGAATATATTAAAATCTCGCCAGATATTAATCCAGATAATATTGCTGATTTTTTAGTAATAGCTTCTAAGCTGTTATTAATTAAATCAAGAACAATGCTTCCATATCTGTCTCAGGTAGAAGAAGAGGAGATTCAAGAATTTGAAGAGCAATTGAAAATGTATCAAGAATTTTTGCAGGCTGCCAAGAATATTGAATCCATGATTAGCAAAAAGAGATTTATGTTTGCAAGAGAGTTTGATTCCAAAGCGATTGTCAGCAATTCATTTCCAGATAAGGTTAATATTAAAGAATGGCCAATAGTATTTAAAGAGATTATCAGCCGCATGCAGCCGATTGAATTTTTGGAAGAATCTTTGATACAGGATAATATTAGCATTGAAGACAGGATTGATTATATTAAGAATATGGTGGCAGACAAGCTTAAGTTTGTTTTCGCAAATATTATAGAAAAAGCTAATTCTAAAACAGAGGTGATTGTAAGCTTTTTAGCTATTTTGGAATTATTAAAGCAAAGAGATATTATTATTGAACAGACTGAATTATTTGGAGAAATTAAAATTAACAAAATATGAACAAATTAAAATCACAGCTAGAATCTCTTTTGTTTATTTCAGCCAAGCCAATGCCAGTTAGCCAGCTGGCTGAATTAACAGGAGCTAATCAGTCTGATATTAATCAGGTAGCAGATGAGCTTAAAAAAGAATATGCTGAAAAAGGAATTCAGATTATTAATCTTGGGGATAAATATCAGATGGCAAGCTCGCCTGATAATGCTTGTTTAGTCCAGGAGTATATAAAAGATGAAACCAGCGGGGAGCTGTCCAGGCCTAGCTTGGAGGCTTTAACTATTATTGCTTACAGAAGCCCTGTTAACAAAATGGATTTAGACAGGATTAGGGGAGTTAACTGCGCTTTGATTTTAAGGAATTTATTATTGAGAGGATTGATTGAATCTGAATATGATGATCAGAAAGAGGATACTTATTACACTATTAGCCTTGATTTTATGAAACTTTTGGGAATTAATGATATTAAAGAACTTTCTGATTATGAGAAATTGAATCAAGATGATACAATAAATAGAATGTTAAATCAATAATTTATGCTTGTATTATTTATAATCTCTGCTTTTGCCATAGTTGGATGGCTTAATGCTAATCTTCCTGCCCAGACTGTAATAGATATTGCGCCAATTAATGCGCAATCTGAGGTTATGCGGGAAATTGACTGTGAATTAACAGCTTCCAGCGGTTTTATGCTAGTTGATGAGCAGGAATTATGCAGCAAAGAGCCTGATAAAGTACTTCCAATAGCCAGCATTACCAAGCTGGTTTCTGCCTTGGTTTTTTTAGATCATAATCCTGGATGGGATACTGTTTACCGCATTAAGCCTGATGACAGGCGCAATGGAGGCAGGATTTATCTTTTTTCCGGAGATGAGGTTAGCGCTAAAGATTTATTTTACAATGCGCTCATTGCTTCTGATAATACTGCAGTAATAGGCTTGGTTAATTTGAGCAATCTGACAGAAGAAGAGTTTGTTAATGAAATGAATCTTAAAGCAAGAGAATTTGGCTTGTTTAACACTATATTTATTGAACCAACAGGCTTGTCTAATCAAAACAAGTCAACAGCAAGAGAGGTAGCTAAATTTGCCAAAGCTGCATTTAATGAACCAGATATCAGGCAAACTGTTTTAAATAGCGAATATAGCTTTGTTACCAAACAGGGGAAAAAAAGAACTGTCTACAGCACTGGCCAGCCTTTGGCTAGCCAGCTTCATAACATGGATTTTCTTGGAGGGAAAACAGGCTATTTAGCTGATATTGGCTATTGTTTTGTAGGCTTATTTAGTTATGAAGAGCAAGAGATAATCACAGTAGTGCTTGGATCTGAAACAAGAGAGCAGGGATTTAGTAATACAGCCAAGTTTTTAGAAAGTTTTAATAAGTATATAAATAATTAAACTATATGCAAAAAATCATTGTGGCTAATTGGAAAATGAATTTGTCATTAGCCCAAAGTTTAAAACTAGCCAGGGAATACAAGAGATTGCTTAAAAAAACCAAACATATTGTAGCCGTTTGTCCGTCAGAGTTTGCTCTAGTTGGAGTTAAGAGAATATTAAAAAACAGTAAAATAAAGCTGGGAGCGCAGGATGTTTCTTCAGAGCCTAAAGGCTCGCATACTGGAGATGTTTCAGCCAAGACTTTGGCTAAAATTGGGTGCAAATATGTGATTATTGGACATAGCGAAAAAAGAGCGATGGGCGAGACTTGTCGCATGGTTAATTTAAAGATTAAAGCTGTGTTAAAAACCAAAAAATTAGTTCCAATTATCTGCATAGGCGAAGGCTGGGACAAGCGCAAATCTAAGAAAAGCATCCTATTTATTACTGGCCAGATAAGAAGAGCTTTGGCTGGAATTAAAACAAAACAGCAGATCATTATTGCTTATGAGCCGATTTGGGCTATTGGAACAGGCAAGGTTATTAAGCCAGATGATGCTGAAAAGCAGCATGAGAATATTAAAAAAACAGTTTTTAAAATTTTAGGGGCTAAGGCTGATTTTAAAGTGATTTACGGTGGCAGTGTTAATGACAAAAATGCTAAAAAATTATTATCTTTAGACTCTGTTGACGGCTTTTTGATCGGAAAAACAAGCTTAAAAGCTATTTCTTTTTGTAAAATAGCTAATATTAGCTAAGAAATGAGAAAAATCATTGATTTTTATTAGATATTATGATAGGATGAATTAAGGTTTTTAAGCAAAGATTATGGCTATAACTATAGTTTGGATATTTATTATTATAAGCTTGGGCGTTATTGGCGCTATTGTTTTTCGCAAGTTTACTGTCTTAGCCAGTATTGATGTTGAAAATATTGAAGCTGAAAAGCAGGCTGCGGTAAAAAGGAGAATCATTTCTGAAAAATTTCAGCGCAATGTTAATAAATGGATTATTCGTATTTGGCGCATAATCAAACCTGTGCTTAAATTATTAAACAGGTTTTTTTCTTTTATTTACAAAAAATTGCTTGATTCAAAAAGCAAGTATTCCCAGACTGATCTTCAGCCAGGCCAAAATGTTGATCAACAGGTTGAAGGTTTATTTGCCCAGGCTCAAGACTTAGTACACAAAGAAGAATTAGCTGAAGCAGAAAACAAATATATTGAGATTATTGGTTTAGATAGCAAAAACTTTAAAGCATTTCAATTATTAGGAGAGTTATATTTATATCGCCAAAATTATCAGGAAGCTGAACAGACATTGCAGCATGCTGTTAAGCTTAAAACCAGTAATGGAGGAGATGCGCCAGAATTAGCAAATGTATATTTTGACTTAAGCTATGTTTATGAAGCGCAGAAAGATCATGCAGAAGCAGTTGATAATATGAAAAAAGCTTTAAAAATTGATTCTAATAACCCCCGTTATCTTAATAAGATGATTGAGCTTTGCATAATGATTGATAACAAGGGAGATGCCTATGATGCTTGCAAAAAATTAGAAAAGGTAAACCCTGATAACAAAAAACTAAAAGAATTAAAACAAAGGGTTACTGACATGTAAGCCGAGATAGCTCAGCTGGTAGAGCACTTCCATGGTAAGGAAGGGGTCACGGGTTCGAGTCCCGTTCTCGGCTCTGATAAATAAGGACACGTTTAGAACGTGTCCTTATGATTTTAAGTAAAAAGCGAATTTACAGATTTGCCTTCAAAGCTTCTTTTAATAGCTATTGCTAAGATTTTAGCTACAGAAATAGTATGTATTTTGCTACATTGCATTGCTTTTTTATTTAATGGAATAGTATCAGCAAATGCAATCGATTTGAGCACAGATTTTTCCAACCTTTCTATTGCTCTGCCAGATAATACTGGATGTGTACATACAGCCTGCACTTCTGCAGCTCCTTTTTCTTTTAAGGCAAAAGCGGCTTTGACCATGGTTCCGCAAGTATCAGCAATATCATCAACAATAATTGCCAGCTTATCTTTAACATCGCCTATGACATTCATTATTTCAGCTTTGTTAGCTTCTGGCCTCCGTTTGTCAATAAGGGCTATGTCAGTTTCAGCATTATTTAAGCGTTTTGCAAAAGAGCGCGCTCTTTCTGCGCCTCCTGCATCTGGAGAAACCATTACAATTTTTTGTTCTGGAAATGATTCTTTTATATACTCTATTAGAACAGGCTTTGCATAAAGATTGTCTACAGGAATATTAAAGAATCCTTGGATTTGGTTTGCGTGAAGATCCATGGTAATAATGCGATTAGCGCCAACACTTTCAAGAATATTAGCAACTACTTTTGCGCTAATTGGAACATGAGGCTCTGACTTGCGGTCTTGTCTGCCATAGCCATAGTATGGAATAACAGCTGTAATTTTTTCAGCTGAAGAGCGCTTGGCAGCATCAATTAGTAGTATGAGCTCCATTAAATGATCATTAACTGATGTTGATGGACCACAAATTGGCTGGATAATAAATACGTCTTTTGTCCGCAGATTGCTTTCTATTTTTACGCTGGTTTCGCCATCGCTGAATTTACCAACTATGCAATTGCCAAAGTCAAAATCTTGTTCTTCACATATTTTTTTAGCTAATTCAGGATGAGCATTCCCAGTTAGAACAATAAAACCATTTGGATTAGGCATATTAATACTCCATGAATTGTTTTTAAATATTGTTTAAGGTACTAAATATTATTATATATTTTTTGTTTTATTAGATAATCACAATCGCAATTATAGCTAAGAGAAAGATAAATATCCATCCTAGCGTATAAAAAAGCAGTTTAATAGCTGCTTTTTTCTCTTTTTCCAGATAAAGCCAGATTGGATAGCCTAAAACCAGAAGTCCGGAAACCAAGGCAGAAAAAACAAATAACATTAAAAATAATAATGGACCCCATAGATTATTTAGCTTGCCAAATAATTTTTCACCATCTTGGATTAGCAAGGCCACTAGAGCTATGTATACAGCTAAGCCGACTGATGAAAGAAAGCTGATTTGTAATAGTTTGTTTTTTTTCATATTATTAAAGGTATTTATAAATATCATGCTTGCCAACAGAGATAAACAATATATCTCCATTTTTCTGACGTTTAAAAATTATTCTATAATTTTTTGTAAATTCCGTCTTAACAATTTTGCTAATATTACTAATCAACGATTTAAAAAGCTGTCTATAATAGACAGTTTTAAAAAAAATTTATTAGATTTGTTTTAAAATTTCAAGGTATTCACCTGGAGTTATTCCTAAAATTCTTAAATTGTTTCTAATAATAAAAATCGGCAACTCTCTGTCATGAGGAATAACCACTGGTCTTTTTAAACCTTCCCGCCAATAAATTTTATGATCACCCCTTTCTCTTTTTAGTTGACAGCCGACAAATAAAAGAAATTTTTCAAACTTTTTCCAGTTTATTGGTGTTAAATGGGCCATATATTTAGACGGTCAATCGAACAGTTTGAAGCTCTTGAGAAATCACTACTGGCGGATTCCATTTTGCTTGGACCCGTTTCCACCCCAAATTACTTAGAACATCTTCTAATGTTCCTTTATTAATAAGTTCTTCAAAAAAAATATTAACAATTTCTTCAAATCGCTTTTTTGCTTCTTGATAACTTTTGCCATAAGTGGACAAATCCAAAGCTGGAGTATAGGCGATATATTTATTACCTTCCTTTAAGAAAGAAACTGGAAGATTAAATTCTAAATTTATTTTTTTCATGTATATATAATAGCAATGTAGATATATTAAGTCAAATACTGCAACCTGCGCGCGTTAAGCGTACCTATGTGCTCGGGGGGAGGGAATCGAACCCCCATTACCAGGACCAAAACCTGATGTCCTGCCATTAGACGACCCCCGAAGAAAAAATCTTGCCTAAACTTAGCAAAATCTATCATTGATATAATATATTAAAATTTGCTTTTTGTCAAAAATAATGTATTATTATAGTATAATTAATAAGACATAAAAATATGAAAACAGCAAACAAATTTTTCATTTTCCCATTGCTTATAATATCCCTTACTATTGGAATGGCTTTGGGCGGCAATTTATTCAATAATCCGCAGACAGTTGCGAATGTATTAAATTTAGATGAGCAGGAGGCTACAATACGGGCTATTGAAAATACCAAGCCAGCTGTAGTCAGCGTTATGATTTATGATTATGAAACTTATACAGTTATTGATCTTGCCAAGAATACTAAGCAGGTTAAATCTGAACGAGTGCTAATGGGTCAGGGCACTGGTTTTTTAATTTCATCTAATGGATGGATTTTAACTAACAAGCATGTAGTTGATGTAGCTAGAACTGAAAAAGCTGAGTTTATAGTAATCTTAAATGACAAAAGAAAGTATGAAGCTGCATTGATTGACAGAGATCCGTTTAATGATCTGGCAATTTTAAGGATTTTAGGAAAAGATTTTCCTCATTTAGATCTTGCTAAGAGCAGTGATTTGCCGATTGGAACTACAGTAATGGCTATTGGCAATGCTTTGGGCCGTTACCAGAACAGCGTTACCAAGGGCATTATCAGCGGTTTGGGACGGACTATTGTCGCTTCTGACAAAGATGGCAATTCAGTTAATTTAGATAATGTAATTCAGACTGATGCTGAAATTAACCATGGAAATTCAGGAGGCCCGTTAATTGATTTGCATGGCAAGGTGATTGGAGTTAATGTGGCCATAGACGAATCTGGCTCATCAATTGGCTTTGCTATTCCAGCTGATGATATAAAACCTGTTATTGACAGCGTAATAGCATATAGCCATATTGTCAGGCCTTGGCTTGGCATACGATATATTATGATAAGTCCAGAATTGGTTGAAGAACGCAGCTTGCTTAGAAATAATGGAGCCTTGTTAATTAAAAGCGCTGAAGGAGAATTTGCTATTGCTCCAGGATCTCCTGCTGAAAAAGCAGGTTTAAAGGAAGGTGATATTATCTTTGAGATCAATGGCATTGCTATTAATGAAAACAAAAGCTTGCTCTCAGTCACGCAATCTTACAAGCCTGGCGACAAGCTTGTAATAAAAATACAGCGCGGTAAAGATATAGTTACAAAAATTGCAATTTTAGACGAATTTAAGCAATAATTAACTAAAAAATCAGGCTTTATCTTTAGCATGATTTGTTCTTGCATTTTTTTTAAAATTATAATAATCTGTTAATATGATAGAAATAAGGAATTTAACTAAAAAATTCGGCTCCCAAACTGTTTTAAATAATATTAATTTTACAGTCAAGCAAGGGGAAATTTTAGGCTTTCTCGGACCTAATGGAGCTGGCAAAACCACTACTATGAAAATTATCACAGGGTTTTGGCCGGCTAATTCAGGCACAGTAGAGATAGCTGGTTTTAATTTAAACAAGCATTCATTATCATTGCGCAAGCGAATCGGATATTTGCCGGAAAATGTGCCATTATATGATGATATGAAAGTTTTTGAATACCTTAAGTTTATTGCTGAAATGCGCGAGATTGAACATGACAAGATTTTGCCTAGAATCAAGCAGGTCGTTGGCAGATGCGGTTTGCACAAAGTAATCGGCCAGCCAATTTCTGAATTATCAAAAGGCTATCGGCAGAGAGTCGGTTTGGCGCAGGCTATTATGCATGATCCTGATATCTTAATTCTTGACGAGCCTACTACTGGGCTGGATCCTAACCAAATCGTTGAAATTCGAGAATTAATCAAAGAGATTGGAAAGCAGAAGACTGTTATTTTTTCCACGCATATTTTAGCTGAAGCCAGCGCTACTTGCGACCGCGTGTTGATTATTAATAACGGTGAAATTGTGGCAGAAGGAACTCCTGCTGAGCTTGCTGGCAAGCTAGGAGGCCAGGAAGCTCTGTATATTAAGATTAGGGGCCGAAAAGAAGAAGTATTGCCTGCTTTGCAGAATATTGGAGATGTTGTCAAAGTTGAAGTAAAAGATCAGGAAAGCGATGATGTGTTTGGCTATCATGTTGAACCTCAGGAAGGCAAGGATATTAGGGAAGCTTTGGCTAAAAAAATTATGGATAATAATTGGAATATGCTGGAATTAAGCAAGCGCCAGGCCAGCCTAGAAGATGCATTTAGAAAATTAACCAAGTAATATGAATAATCCGCGCTATATAAAATCAATATATATTTTATTTAAAAAAGAGCTAATGTCTTATTTTAACTCTCCAATTGCCTATGTTTTTATTGGAGTGTTTTTAATTGTTGGAAATTGGCTGTTTTTTAGCCCATTCTATTTGCAAGACCAGGCTACTTTGCGCGGCTATTTTGGGCTCTTGCCATGGATTTTCATGTTCTTGGCTCCAGCTATTACTATGCGCTTGTGGCCAGAAGAAAAACAGACAGGAACTATTGAATTTCTATTAACTCTGCCTATTACAAACTGGCAGGCTGTGTTAGCCAAGTTTCTTAGCGCTTTAATGTTTTTAGCCATTGCATTAGCTTTAACTTTATCATTGCCAATCTCTGTTAATTATTTGGGTAATATTGATTTAGGCCCTGTGATAGGAAGCTATATAGGAGCTATCCTTTTAGGCTCAGCCTATCTATCCCTTGGCTTGTTTATATCCAGCCTTACTAAGAATCAGATCATTGCCTTTATTTTAGCTTTGGCTGCCTGCTTTGCTGTTTTTATTATAGGATCTGATTTTGTAGTTGTAACCATGCCGAATTTTATAGGCTCAATTTTTAAATTCATTGGCTTAGGAGAGCATTTTTACAATATTGCCAGAGGAGTGATTGATTCCAAGGATGTTATATATTATTTGTCATTCTCATGGTTTTTCCTATGGCTGAATGTTAAAGTATTGCAGCAAAGAAGCTGGCATTAATTCAAAGATATGATTATGTTAAAAACATCTAAATTAAGCATACTGATAATTATGATATTAGCTGTTTTGGTTGTATTAAATTTGCTGTCATATAATTTTTTTAAGCGCTGGGACATTACTGAAAACAAGCTTTACTCTTTATCTTCTTTTAGCAAGGAAACAGTGCGCGAATTAGATGATGAATTAATAATTGAAGTATATTTTGGGCCTGATTTGCCAGTACAGTATCTTAAGTTGCAGCAGGAAGTAGATGATATTTTAGAAGAATATGCCAGCTATTCTGGCAAATTTCAGATAAAATATATTGAATCTGACAAGCTTGATGAAGAAGCAGCCAAGCTGCAAATTCCTAGAATACAATTCAATACTTATCAAAAGGACAAGATGCAGGTAGTTAACGGCTATCTGGGTTTGGCAATTAAATATCATGATAAAACTGAAGTAATTCAGGTTTTGCAGAATATTAGCAATCTTGAATACATGCTAACTTCTTTGATTAAGAAATTGACATTAGAAAAGGTGCCAATTATTGGATTTGTTCAAAGCCATAGCAGCCTTGGCCAGACTGATTTAGTTACTGCATCAAATGAAATTAGCAGTTTGTATCAGATAAAGAATGTTGATTTAAACACAGAAGGGCCTATTGATGAAGAAATTGACACTTTAATAATACCAGGGCCTAAATCAGAAATGTCAGAAGAGGTTTTAAAAAAAGTTGATGAATTTTTAATAAAGGGCAAGTCAGTTTTAATGCTAATTGATAATATTATGGTAACCAATACTCTTGCGTTTCATAAAAGCGCTAATAATTTGCCAGATTTATTAAAGCATTACGGGGTCATAGTTAACGACAAGCTTGTTTTAGACAGTTCAAACGGAACAGCTTCATTTACCCAGGGATTTATTACATACAATCTTCCTTATCCTTTATGGCCAAAGATTGTTAATAATAATGTTGATAAGGATAACCCTGTTGTAGCTGAGACAGAAGGCGCTGTTTTGCCATGGGCCACAAGCTTGGAATTAGATACAGAAAAAATAGATAAATCTAACCAGATTTCTTATTTAATAAAATCATCTGCAAAAGCATGGACAAAAGAGGGAGAATTTGATATGAATCCAAATCAAAAATTATATAATAATGAGGAATTAAAACAATTCATTTTTGCAATAAGCATTAGCGGAAAGTTTAGCAGTTTGTACAGCGAGGCCAGCACTGATAATGGCAAATTAATCGTAGTTGCTGACAGCGATTTTGTAAAAGAAGATTTTGTTGCCAGATATCCTCAGAATCTGTTATTTTTCCAAAATTTGGTTGACGGCTTGAGCTTAGATGCTGACTTGGTCAATATCAGGGCAAAGCAGATCAGCGACCGTCCTCTTAAAGAGACTACTAACAGTCAAAAAAAGCTGATTCGCTATGCAAATGTTTTTGGCATTACGATCTTGGTGTTAATAGCTGGTTTAGCAAGATATTTTTTAAGAAAAAAAACTAAGCATTTTGAGTTATAATTGTTATTTTAAAAATTAATTTGGGAGACAGGATATGTTTTGGGAAATAATTTCTCTGATTATCTGGGCGCTGATATTGATTTTTGCAATATTGTTAACCCCTGGAGGTAGCAAGTTTATATGGAAAAAGATTCGGTGGGTAATAGCGATTTTGATCATTGTTTTTGTTGGCGCTTTTGTTATTGTTTATTTAGGCAAAGCGATAGAATGGTTTGGAGAATTACTCTTATGTCCACTTTTAAAAATATCAGGCAGGGTATTGCCGTAAATTAACAAGGGGTGGTTTAAAAACCGCCCCTTTGTCATTTTTGGCAATTATGATACAATAGAATTAATAATAACTAACTTATTTATATGAACTATGATGTAATTACAGTGGGAGGGGCTACTGAAGACATTACTTTTTATATTGACGACTATTATCTATTAGACAATGACCAAAGCGCGTCTGGTAATAAATTATTTGCTTTTGATTATGGGACTAAGATAAATGTTAAAAAAACCTATATGACATTTGGGGGAGGGGCAGCTAATACAGCTGCCTGTTTTTCTTCTTTGGGCTTTAAAACAGGAGGCATTATTAGCTATGGCAATGATGATCGCGGAAAGCGCATTATTGAAAATTTAAAAAAAGCAGGCGTTGATACAAGCTTGATGAAAAAAGTAGCTAATGAAATTTCCGGCTTTTCCTTTATCGTTATCGGAGCTGAAAACGAGCACGTGGCTTTTTCGCACAGAGCAGCTAATTCCAAGCTGGATATTTTAGCAAAAGATATAGCTAGTTTTAAAAAAACTAAATGGATTTTTCTTACAAGCTTTTCAGGCAATTGGAAGCAGGATTTTAACAAGATTTTTAACATTGGTTCATCAGTCAAGATTGGCTGGAACCCTGGCGAGAGGCAATTGGAAGCAGGATACAAAAATTTGTCTAAGTATTTAAAACGGGTTGATGTGCTTAGCCTTAATAAGGATGAAGCTATTAGCTTGATATTGTCGCATACAGATCATGCCAGCAAGCCATATGATTTCCTTGCTGATTCTAAGAATTTGCTTAATGTAATTCATAGCTGGGGTCCTAGTATTGTGGTAATTACTAACAATGAAGAAGGAGCTGACGCTTATGACGGAACTAATTATTATCATCAGCCAGCAGTTGAGACTAAAATAAAAGCTGATACAACTGGCTTGGGAGATGCTTTTGGCTCTTCCTTTGTTGCCGGTCTAATGCTTTATGACCATAATATTAAAAAATCTTTATTATTAGCAGCAGCAAATGCATCATCAGTATTAGGCCAGCAAGGCGCTCAGAATGGCTTGCTTAAGATTAAGGATATTCAAAGATTGTTTAAGAAATAAAATTAAAATATTACAACCATGTTTATTTTAGCAAAAAAAAGCAAATTTATTCTATTGCTTATTTTAACCATTGCCTGCATTGTTTTAATAAACAATCCATTAAAATCCAAGGCCGGAAGCCTTGGCGTTTATGGAGATTATTATGCCCAATCATTGATTTGGCAAGATATAATACCAGATCCATATGCTCTGCCTACTTCTGACAGTGATTATGGCATAGAAGGAGTTGATTATGTTGCTGATGAAGTAATAGTTAAGTTTAAAGAAGACAAAGTTAATTTAAGCAATATTTTTGGGAAAAAAGAAAGAGAAACCATACTTTCCTCAAAAACCCCTGCTTTGCAAATACTAGGAGTTAATAATGATTTATTAGATATTCTAAGGCCTGATAATTTAGCTTTAGTTAAAGTCCAGCCAGGAAAGACAGTTAAAGAGACAATCACAGAGCTTTTGGTTAATCCTAATGTAGAGAGCGCGGATCCAAATTATATTCCAAAGTCAGATTCAATTCCCACAAATGATACGCATAGAAACAAACTTTGGGGATTGGATAACTATGGGCAATCGTGGGGCAAAGCCAATGTTGATATTGATGCTGTAAGGGCATGGCAAGAACTTGGTTCTGCCAGAAATGTTTTAGTAGCAGTAATTGATGTAGAAGGAATAGATTATACTCATGAAGATTTAGTAAATATTAATTGGTGGCAAAGTTCTAATTGTTATGATCCAGAAGGGAGATATATAAAAGGTGGTTGTTATCGCGGATATAATGCTGATAAAAATGGAGGAACTCTTTTGCCAGATAATAATAATAATCATGGCACAGCAGTTTCTAGCGTGATTGTGGCAGAAAGAAATAATAATAAAGGAATTTTAGGTATAGCTCCAAATGTTGAATTTATGTTTATTAAAGCGTATGCTAGTTGGTCGATCACGAGAGCTATAGATTTCGCTAGGTATAATGGAGTTAAAATAATAAGCATTAGCCTTTTGCTATCCAATGACGTTGCTAAGAAAAAAGCAATAGGAAATTTTGTTAATTCAGGTGGTTTATGCATTTTGGGCTCTGGCAATGATGGAATAAATATTGACAATAACTCAATGTATCTAGTATCAAGCTATAATATCAACGGAATTATCAGTGTTGGAGCTCATGGAAGTGATAATAAAATATGGAATAGTTTTTATAGTTCAAATTATGGCAAAAAGACTGTTGATCTATTAGCCCCTGGCGAGGATATTTATGTTGCTGATAATTACCCTAAGAATTCATATGAATATGTTAGTGGCACATCTATTTCCGCTCCGTATGTCGCAGGCGTAGCTGCCATGGTTTGGGGCAAAGAGCCTAATTTAACTAATTTACAAGTTAAAGAAAGAATATTAAAAACAGGAAATCCAATGGTTGTTACTGATAACAAGCATACTGTAACTGACCGCAGGTTAAACGCATATAATGCTTTAATTAATTGCGAGCCAAGGAGCATAGACGACCTTTGCGAATACAATAATGTTGGTTGCGGGTATAAAACAATTACAGGGATTGATAAGTGTGGCAAGCCTTTTCCAAAAGATTTTCAAATTTGGTGCGGTGATTGTGATGATGATGATGGGAAGCAATCTGAATGTTTTGATAATAAATGCAGAAGATGCGTACCATTATCAGATGCAGATCTTTGCATTAAGGGGAATATACAATGTGGATTGGGATATATTACTGATAATTGTAATGAAGGAAGAATATTAGATTGCGGTGACGCAGAGGAAGTATGTCCAAAGGTGTATCCAAAGTATCGAAAACAAGGTAATGAAAAATGGATATGCTCGGAAAAGAAATGTACAATATTCGTTAAAGCCCCGGGCGGACTATGGGATGGAGGATATTATTCTACTCTAAGAATAGGAGAGCAAACATGGCTGCATGAAGACTATAACGCAGGAGATATGGCGCAAGGAAGCAATAATATGGTTAAGAGCTATGATGAAAAGTATTGTTATGATAATAATGATGATAATTGCATCAAATACGGAGGACTATACCAATGGGCAGAAGCCATGGATCTCCCATCAAGATGCAATTATGAAGACTGCTCTGATTTAATCAAAGAAGAGCACCAGGGAATATGCCCTCAAGGGTTTCACGTGCCAAATGATTCAGACTGGCATGAATTAGAAAAGAATTTTGCCTGCAATGGATATTTATGCGATAAGGACAGGGAAGATGAATGGGCATGCTCTAGCGCAGGAGTAGGTTTTCAGATATTAGAGACAACACCGCGCAATCCATCTATGACATACGCCCCATTCTATTCAGGCTACCGTTCTACTGATCCCAATTCTATTTTTCAAAATATTAACATGAGTATTGGATTTATTTCAGCAGAACAGAAAGATAAAGATAATGCATATATACGGTTATTAAAGAAAGACAATGAATTAAAGATAAATCGCATATCTGCGAGCAAGTTTAATGGAAATACATTGCGGTGCATAGCAGATTGTTCTCCTAAGGAACCAATATGGTCAGACTGGCATGATATTGGCAAATGCGGAGAGATTGTTCCTAATGAGCAAAAACAGTTAAAATATTGCGAGCCAGGAAAATGCGGTGGAGCTGATTGTGAAACATCAATGCAGGGCAGATTCATAGATTGCTATTCTGATGATTTTGACTGTGGAGAAGATTTAATTGAATACGAAGGAGGACCTAGAAAAAAGGACGGAAAAGCAGGATATTATGGAGTTGCTAAAATATGCGATGACTATGGAGGCAACTGCCAATGCTGGTTTAAAGATGAATTAAATGTAGGAATAATGCTCACTGATAGCCAGTGGTATAATGAGAAATATGAATATGGTGTTTTTGTAAATCAATTTCATAAAGCTGATGATAATATTGTTCAAAAAGCATGCATAGACAATGTTTTAAGCAATTGCTCTAAATATGGAGCATTCTATCCTCACAAGGAAGCAAGGAATTGGAAATTAGATACAGCCCAGGGATTATGCCCTAATGGATGGCATATTCCAACAAGACAAGACTGGGAGCAGCTATTTAGAAATGTTAATGTATTAGAGGATACTCCATCTACTAAAGTTAATGCATACAAGCTGTTTTCCAAGGAATATATAGACCCAAGATTCATAGATGATCTTTCTGGTTTTGACGCGCATAGCGAAAACAGCGCAGGATTTACAATATCTAACAAAACATGGAGCGCTCCTCAGATATATCCGAGAATGTTCTGGAGCTCAACTTATGAGCAATCCTCTAATATTCCAGGAATATATGTTGATGTAGTAAGCATGTGGAGCTGTGAAGTAGGAGAAAATCAGGATGCATCCATATATACAGATAATATAGGGGACAGCCATGAGTTTAGACAGATTAGGTGCATAAAAGATAGTATAGAAGATTTGACCCCTGTAGACGGATATTGGTCAAAATGGTTTAATCAAGGAGAATGCAGCGAGTTTGAACAAGGCATGCAATATCAAAAAAGAACATGCATAGAGCCAAAGAATGGAGGCAATCCATGTGAAGGAGATGATTTTAGAAAAATAGCATGTTCAAACTGCGGATTAATCCAGTATGATGGAGGAGTATGGCATAATTGGATATTATCAACAGGACAGGAAACAATAGATGATTTAAGAAATGATAATTATAGGACAGTACTTTACGAGGGAACAAATGAGCATGGAATCAGCATTAACCAATGCTGGTTTAAGGACAGTTTAAACGCAGGAGAGATAATCCCGTCTCTGACAACAAAGGATATTTTGATAGGAAGGGCTGAAGTGTCTAATTTTCAAGATGATGACGCAAAGATAGAAAGATATTGTTATGGATATGAAAAAGAAGGCCAGAAATTATCTCCCTCATGGCTCATAACCTCGAATATATCAGAAGACGCTCTTTACTATTGCGCAAAAAAAGGAGGACTGTATCAATGGGCTGAAGCCATGGCTCTGCCTGCATACTGCAATTATCAAGATTGTTCTGCATTCATAAATAACCAGCATCAGGGAATATGCCCTAATGGCTGGCATATACCAACAGACAGAGAAGTTCATGGTTTAGAAATCTATTTTACTGATGATCCTGATGACTGTGATATGAGTACAGAAGGATACAGATGCCCTGGAGCAGGAACCAAGCTATTACAAGACGGTTTATCAGGATTTAACGCAGAAAAAGGAGGTTTAACATATAATGAGCATAAGGTTTTTACTCCAAGTTCTGTTGAAGGAGATGTTTCTGTATTCTCAAACATAGACAGCATATTTCATATATGGACTGCTGACCAGGCTCCATGGGATATGAACAAGTCAATATCCAGATGGATAGAGTATAATGGAAACACAGGAGTAATGAGAACATATGAGGACAAGGATTTTGCAATGTCAGTAAGGTGTATTAAAAATAGTGATTGCATTTCATATGATGATATTAGGAAGAGCATAACAGAAGATTTGGACAAAAACATTGAAGTTATTAATGATATAGGGAATATTAAGGATGCTCTGGATATCTATTACAATGATTATGGAGTTTATCCAGAGACAATGATATCAGGACAATCAATCACTGATCTGCAAAAAATGCCATTAAGCCCGTTTGTAGAGCCGTTTGATTACCAGTCTAATAAATTAAACTATTATTATACTCCTGAATATAATAATCAATCTCAGGTTATTGACTATGAATTAACATATTATTTAGCAGACGGAATTTGCGAAGTCCCTGTGGGGTATTATACTGCTACAAAAAACACTGTTGGCATAGATATATCTAAAGAAACTTCGCAGACAACGTTAGAACACCCTGATTCATTAGAAGAGCAGGTTGCATACATTGCAGAATGGATAATTGATAATGCGCAAAACAGGCCGTATTCCTATGAAGAGCTGTTATTCATTTCCTCTCCTAATATGTATATCATTGTTAACGGATTTGATTATGTGCTTAATGGGATTGTTAAATAGTTAGATGACAAAACACGCGTTTAATTATACGCGTGTTTTGTTTTTGCAAAATCTTTTTTTCTGCTATCATGTAATATTGTTAAAATTTTTTTGGCAAAGAATTGAATTTATGTTATAATTAAACTATGAACAAAAAGATGATAAGGAGAATAGTCATCTCTGTTTTTACTCCAGTTTTCTTAGTGGCTTTATTTTTGTTGCTCTTTTTTATATGTGAAAAAGATTGTTTTTTGCCTGCGCATGCAGCTGACTCGCCTGACGCAATCGGCATCAGGGTAATGCCAAATCCAGACCATCGCTCTCCTTTGTCTTGGTATAACAAGAATATAGAGAATAAGGGGTCTCCAATGTCTATCATTGTTAACGGATACGAAGCAGTCCGAGATGGGCGCAGCGTGTATGTTAATGCGGCAAATATTGAAAGGCCTCCGGCAGGAGACAAGCTATTTACCAATATCTATATTATTTCATATAATCAGGAATCAGAAGAAGAAACAAGGGATATTTTTGGTCAAATTTTAAAATATTGGAAGTTTAATGTTGATTTAGTAAGAGATTATGGAGACGGAGCATGTCTTCCAATAGACAATCAGGCTTGTGAAAAAAATGACTGCATTGGTAATTTTAGAGGGTATAATTGCGAAAATAATGTTTGCGTTAAAAAATGCCTTTTAGACAGCGATTGCAAATCAGAACAATATTGCAATAGCGCTAAATCGCAGCTTGTGCGCGATGTTAAGCGCTTGGCAGATATTTTTGAAATTAATTTGGCCATACAGCTGCACAAACAAAAAAATGGAAGTTTTCCATCTTTGCCATCAGGAAGTTATTTGCCAGACAAAACAATTTCAGTTTGGCCGAGCTGGAATGAGAATTTGGGCCAAACTCTTGGCTATCAGCTTCCTTTAGATCCTGTTAATAGACTTGATAATTGTCCTGGTTTTGATCCAATTACCTGCTGGAATGAAGAACAAAAATTATTTGCTACAAGTTTTGGCGAGAATGGGGGAGAGATTCTGCCAGAAGATCCAGAGACTACAGAGGTCAGCCTAGCCTATGTTTATGTTTTAGATCAGGATAATGGCCGTTACAAATTCTGTACAAATTTTGAAACCAGCTATCCAGAATTGCCTGATGAGCACCGTTGTGATGAATGGATTGGCAAGCTGGATGAGGACATTCCTTATTTGCTTTTAGGCAATTGTGTCCGGCCAGAAGGAGAATTTAATAAATGTTTTATAGCAGCTTATGGAAAATATGATATTGACTGGTCTAAGACAAAAATTGAACCAGCAGACCCTGCAAACTGGGCTGGATGGGTAGGATGGCAGTGGACATCTGGACAGGGTTTATCTTTAAGCAATACCAGCTTGAAAAGCCATAAGGAATTAGTTGCAAAAAAGGTTATTTTGCCTGATGATAAATATTACGGCATGTTTAAATATTTTGTTACTGTCTATGACATTCACGGCAATAGTAATAAGCTTGAGGGGGTTATAAAAATATGCAATCCTGTTACTTGCGAGGATAAGGGATATGAATGCAGCAGCCCGCCAAGCCCGCCTCCTTCTGATAATTGCGGAGGCTTTCTGGCTTGCGGCAGATGTGAAGATGGAAAACGTTGTATTAATTACAAATGTGAATAAAACTTAAAACCGCCTTAAGGCGGTTTTAAGATTATCGATTAATATAATATAGTGTTTTGTCTTTATACCTAGATATTCTTTTTTTAAAATTAGTGATTTTAATACAACCAGATTGTTTTAATATGCCATCGTTAACTTCGCCGCCGCATTCAAGCAACTCATTGCCCCCAATATATATTAAAACATGGCCTGGGTTAGATCCGTCATTATGGCCTATTAAATCTCCTGGCTTAAGATAATCATCTGGCGATCTATTAAAATCGGTTATAACTTTTCTATTATTTTTTTTGTCTATAAATAGATTCTTTGTTGTTCCCTCGCCGTTTATAGAATTTAAATGCAGACATTGAGCCATATGCAATGTAAGAGAACTGCAATCTAGATAACAATTATTTCCATAACAATTTGCTCTTCGTTCAGACGCTTCATATATAAAAGGCGGATTTTTAGTAAATAGATATTTTACATACTCATTTATATTAGTTGCAGATGGACATGGTAAATTTCCTTTTTTTGTAGTGTAGGGTACTCCGCTTTGTCCAGAATAAGAATATCCAGATTCATAATCTCCAGGATCTTCTATTCTTTCAATATAGCCAAGATTAATTGGTTTTAAAATAAGAAGTTCAGGATTAATAGTATAGAGTAAAAGATATGAGCTAAGAGCAAGCACTAGGCCAAGAATACTGGAGGTCATCCATGATTTTGCTTCTCCAATGCGCGAAGGATTGCCAGCAGCGGCAATCCAAATTACAGCCCCTATTATGAATGTAACTGCGGCAAAGATTCCAATAATCATAATGCCATATTGGTAAATTCCTTTTACATATTCGCCAATCCATCCAATGCTTAATGTATATTTTCCATCGTTATTAGCTATAACAACTGCGTCATTAAACCGTTCCATTCCGGGTATTTTTACTTGCAAATCATCAAAAGGATTTTCAATTTGCGGGATAGAGGTATTGGCCGAAACAACCAGGCCTAAAAAAATATTTAAGCAAAAGAAGAGGCTGCAGACAAATAGTATTTTGCTTATTCTTTTAATCATATTTATTTACCATCCGGTTGGATAATTTGCCCAATCTCCAGGTAAGAGATCTGGCCGGCAGACGCCATTTTTACACTCACCCCATTGGCCATTAATCCTGCATATATTTCCGTCATATTCATCAATATCTTCGCCGGCATTTGCCTTGCAGATAGGTCCATCCGGTAATTTATTAGTATTAGTGCAACAACATGCCTGCACGATTCTGGTGTCCGATGTCAGCAACTGTCCCCAACCAAACGGGCCGACTATGGAGCGAAACAGTCCTTGGGTCGCCGCGTTAATAAGCCAGACGGATAATCTATTCAGAGCTAGAGGGCTCCAGTCATCCCATAATTTAGTGGCATCATCAGTGCAAAAATCTTCCGATAATAATTCAGCATAAGTAGCGCTCATTTTTGCTTCACAAAAAGCTCTACCCGATCTCATATTCCACGAAAACTGGCTTGATTCATAATATTCTACTCGAGAACATACAACAGCCGATGCCGATGAGGGCGAAGTTAACTTTTTCTGAATAGCCGGGATTTCCAAGTGCCTGCAGAGCACTAAATCAACATTAATGGTTGCTAGTATTAAAAATGCGCTCAAAGCCAGGGCTAAGCCAATCAGGCTTCCGGCAATCCAGTCTTTGGCCATCCCTATTCTCCCAGGGCTGCCAGCAGACGTGATCCAGATAACTCCGCCAATAATTAAAGCTACAGCAGCAAAGATTCCTATAACTCCAATCATGTATTTATAGATAGCAAGGATGTATTCGCAAATATTTTTAGTTGAATCGTCAAGCTCAATAGGCACTTCTTCCACAAACTGAGGCGAGCCACCGGGGTCTGGTATGGTTACCTGCGGCGTGAATTCTAATGGATCGCTTTTTGCTAAGACAGTAAAGCCAAAAAATATGGCAAACAAAGAGAGCCAAATAATTAAGAAGCTGAATATGATTTTTTTATGTTTAGCCATTTTAATTAATTAATCTGTTAATCAAAGCCTGCCATTCTGATTTTGGAATAGATCCTTCTACTTTTTGTCCGTTTATAAACCAGGTTGGTGTGCCGTTGACATCTAAGGTTTGAGCGGCAATGAAATTTTGTTTAATCTTGTCTATGTATTTTTCCTCAACTATGCAATTAGAAAATTGTTCAGTTTCAACTCCAGTTTGTTTTGCTATAGCTGTCAGATCATTCAGGTCAGATCCTAGATCTGTGGATTGGTATTGAAATAGCTTGTCATGCATTGCCCAGAACTTTCCCTGCTCGCCGGCGCAGTATGCTGCTAATGATAATGTAAGAGAATGCTCATAGGCTGGCCTGTCGCGGAAAATGATTTTAACATCGTTTCCATATTCAATGCTTAATTCGCGCATTATTGTATAAGATTCTTTGCAATGGCTGCAGGCAAAGTCGCTGAATCCTACAATAGTAATTAAAGGCTGTTCAGCTCCAATCCAATAATTATCCTTGCCCTCAATAACCCCCCTTATATCATCTGTGTACGTTTCTTTTAAAAATTGCTTTAACTCAGTTGCTTCAATATTGATTTCAGTCTGAAGGTCATTTATTTTTTTAGACATTTTAAAGACATTGACAGTAAAGACAATTACAAAAATAGCCAGAGCAACTAAAATAATTGCTAAGACAAATTTAAATGGATTGTCCGGCTTTTTAATCCTAACTGGTTGATTTAAATTATTCATTGCCTCAAGCTGGAAAATAAACTATAATAATAATATAATTTAACTATATTATACCATTTTTTTATGCCAAAACAAAATTTGAACCAAGTTGAACATAAAATTATTAAAAAATACGAAAAAAAAGACAAGCGCAAGCGTCCTAAGATGAAAGTAAGCGGCGCTAATGTTAAGCATTTACAAAGAATAATTAAGCAAAAATGAATGTTATATCATGGAATGTTAATGGTCTGCGGGCTGTAGTAAAAAACGGCTTTGTGGATTTTTTAAAACAATCTAAGCCTGATATTATTGGATTACAGGAAATTAAAATTAGCAATCAGGCAAGATTAAAGCAAAAGTTTGATTTTCAAGATTATTTTGAATATTGGAACCCAGCTGTAAAACCTGGATACAGCGGGACTGCTGTTTTATCCAAGAATAAGCCTGTTTCAGTTAAGAATGGAATTAACATTAAAAAATTTGACAAAGAGGGCAGAGTACAAGCTTTAGAATATCCTGAATTCTATTTTGTCAACGCATATTTTCCAAATGCTCAGCATGAATTGGCTCGCATAGATTTTAAAATAGAATTTAACAAAGAGTTTTTAAAATATTTAAAAAAGCTTGATAAGAAAAAGCCTGTGATTGTGTGCGGAGATTTTAATGTAGCTAGGGAAGAAATTGATTTAAAAAATCCTGAAACTAACAGGGAAAATGCAGGTTTTTCTGAATTAGAAAGAAAATGGGCTAGAAAATATTTAGAAGCTGGTTTTGTTGATACATTTAGGCATTTTTATCCAACAAAAGTACAATATTCATGGTGGACTTACAGATTTCAGGCTCGAAAAAGAAATATTGGATGGCGGATTGATTATTTCTTAGTATCTATCAGAATGATTAAACAAATTAAAAAAGCGCATATTTTAGATAAAGTTATGGGCTCTGACCATGCGCCTGTCGGGATTGAGTTAAAATAATATGGATAAATATAATCACAAAGAAATTGAGCCAAAATGGCAGGAAAGATGGATGGAAAATAAATTGTATGAAACATCTGAGAGCCAGGACAAGAAAAAATACTATGTCCTAGATATGTTCCCTTATCCTTCTGGCACAGGACTGCATGTAGGGCATCCAAAGGGATATATTGCTACTGATATTTTAGCCAGATACAAAATGCTCAAAGGCTTTAATGTTTTGCATCCAATGGGATGGGATGCTTTTGGCTTGCCAGCAGAAAATTATGCTATTGAGAATAAGGTTCATCCTAAAAAGGCAGTAGAGAAAAACATTGTTGTTTACAAGAAACAGATGCAAATGCTCGGATTTGCATATGACTGGACGCGTGAAATCAATACCACTGATCCTGATTATTACAAATGGACTCAATGGGCTTTTATACAAATGTTTAAAAAAGGATTGGTCTATCAATCAAGCGAACCTATTAACTGGTGTCCAAGCTGCAAGACAGGATTAGCTAATGAAGACGTGGAAGACGGCAAGTGCGAGCGTTGCGGAACAGATATTGAGAAAAAACCATTGTTGCAGTGGGTAATTAAGATTACTGACTATGCTGAACGATTGCTCAATGATCTTAATAAATTGAAGTGGGAAGAGCCGATTAAGGAAATGCAGAGAAATTGGATTAGCAGATCAGAGGGAGCTGAAGTAGTTTTTAAAATAAAAGGAGGCAGTGATTTAAAAGTTTTTACAACAAGGCCTGATACTTTATTTGGATGCACTTATATGGTTCTATGCCCAGAGCATGAACTTTTAAATAAGCTTAAGATTGATGACAAAGTTAAGCAATACATTAAAGAAGCTAAGAATAAATCTGATTTAGAAAGGGCGGATTTGAACAAAGACAAGACAGGAATAAAATTAGAAGGCATTTTTGCTATTAACCCTGTTAATAATGAAGAGATTCCAATTTTTGTAGCTGATTATGTATTAGCTGGATATGGAACAGGCGCTATTATGGCAGTGCCTGCCCATGATGAGCGCGATTTTGCCTTTGCTAAAAAATATAATCTTAAGATTGTAGAAGTTGTAAGAGCTCCGAATCAAGATAATGATGAATGCTATTCTGGACATGGACTGGCTATTAATTCAGATTTTCTCAATGGAATGGAGACAGACAAGGCAAAAAAGCATATTATAAGCTGGCTTATGGACAAGGGGATTGGAAAGATGGCTGTTAATTACAAATTAAAAGACTGGGTATTTTCCAGGCAGAGATATTGGGGAGAGCCAATTCCTCTGATACATTGTGATAAGTGCGGAGTTGTCCCTGTTTTAGAGCAAGATCTTCCCTTGACTTTGCCAGATGTAGAAAGTTATGAGCCAAGCGGGACAGGCGAATCTCCATTAGCTAAGATAGAAGACTGGGTTAATACCATTTGTCCAAAATGCAAAGGCCCTGCTAAGCGCGAGACTAATACAATGCCTCAGTGGGCTGGCTCTTGCTGGTATTATTTAAGATATATTGATCCAGAAAATGATAAATTTTTGGTGGATAAGGAAAAGGAAAAATATTGGTCTCCTGTTGATTTTTATGTTGGAGGAGCAGAACATGCTACCAGGCATTTAATTTATGCCAGATTTTGGCATAAGTTTTTGTATGATATTGGAGCTGTTAATTATGATGAGCCGTTTGTTAAGCTGCGCCATGTTGGCTTGATTTTAGCTCAAGACGGGCGCAAAATGAGCAAGAGATGGGATAATGTTATTAATCCGGATCATATTGTTGAAGAATTTGGAGCTGATGCCATGCGCGTTTATGAAATGTTCATGGGGCCGTTTGATCAGGCTATTGCCTGGAATACAGACGGGCTTAAGGGGGCTAGAAAATTTTTAGATAAGGCTTGGCAGCTGCAGGACAAGGTTAAAGAAGGCTATAGGGATAGTGATAAGGTATTAAATTTAGTTCATAAAACTGTTAAAAAAGTCGGTCAAGACATTGAAGAATTTAAATTTAATACAGCTGTAAGCTCTATGATGATTTTAGTCAATTTATTGTCTGAGCAAGATTTAATTAGTATTGATAGCTATAGGTTGCTTTTGATGATTTTAAGCCCATTTGCCCCGCATTTATCAGAGGAGATGTGGAACAAGATTGGTGAAAGAAAAAGTATTTTTAAGCAAGCCTGGCCAGAATATAGCCAAGAATTAATCAAGGACGCAGAGATTATGCTGGTCGTTCAGGTTAATGGCAAGGTGCGCGATAATATCATGGTTGCATCTGATATTTCTCAAGACAAAGCTAAGGAACTGGCTTTAGCCAGCAACAAAGTAAAGAAGTGGGTTAATGAAAAAGATGTTAAAATAATTTTTGTTCCAGGCAAATTAATTAATTTTGTTATTAAATAGAATGTTATTTCATTATTTTAAGGGAAAAATTTCCCGCGGCTTTATTGCAACTTATTCTGCCAGGATGGTTATCCAGGCTGCTGGCGCATTAGTAGGTTTATTCCTGCCTATTTTTTTATATAATTTTTTTAATTTTAATCTGCAGTATGTGCTGTGGTATTATTTGATAGGCCACTTTATTTATGCCACTATCGTGGCTTGTGGCTGCAAGTTTTTAAACAAAATCGGCTTGCGCCGCTCTATTATTATCAGCGTATTCTGGGGCGCTCTCTTTTACTTCTGCTTTTATCTCATGAGCAATGAGAATTTAAGCTGGTCTGTTAATGGCAAGTATATGCTTGGCTTGCTTTTAGCCTCTATCCTTTTTCTAACCCTTCTGCGCTCAATGTACTGGGTTCCTTTGCACACTAACTTGGCCAAGTTTACCAACAAGAGCAACAGAGCCAAGCAATTAAGCCTAATGAGCGCCACAGCTATTGTGCTTAGCACTTTTATGCCATTGCTAGCTGGATGGATTTTAATAACGCATGGCTTTAATGTTTTGTTTTTAATAACTATTATTATTTATCTATTAAGCCTTATACCTTTAATCACATCGCCGCGCACCAATGAAAAATTTTCCTGGACATATATGCAGACATGGAAGGAACTGTTGTCTAAAAAGCGCCGTCGTGTTGTTATGGCATATTTTGGAGACGGAGCTGAAACAGCTGTCGGCGCTGTGATCTGGCCGATTTTTATCTGGCAATTATTAAAAGGCAATTATTTCCAGGTTGGCGTTATCTCGGCTTTGATTGTCGTAGTGACTGTCTTGCTCCAGCTTGCTATAGGGAAATTTACTGATTTAAGCAACAAGAGCAAGATATTAAAATTTTCCTCTGTTTTTTATGCCCTTGGCTGGGTTGTTAAAATATTCATCTTCACTGCTTTTCAGATTTTTGTCGTTTCTGCCTACCATGGCTTGATGAAATTATTTACGCGCACTGTTTTTGATACAATGTATTATCAGGATTCAGCTGATCAGGGGCATTATGTTGATGAATACACTGTAATTCATGAGATGGCTATTCAGTATGGCAAGACATTAATGCTGCTCTTTATTTCTATCTTAGTCATGTTCTTTGGCATGCAATGGTCATTTATTCTAGCTGCCATAGCTTCCTTGCTTTTGAATTTTCTTTCCAAAGACGAGGAGCTGCAGCAAATTAAAAAAAGAGTTTCATAATTATGCTTAAACAAACTCAACAGCTCTGCCGTATTCACAACATTAAGCCAAGCCGCTCAAAGGGGCAGAATTTTTTAATCAACCCTGATATTTATCAACAGCTTGTAAAATTAGCAGCTGTGGATAAGTCTGACGTTATTTTAGAAGTCGGTCCTGGCCTTGGCTTCTTAACTGTTGAGCTGGCAGATAAGGCTAAGCAGGTGATTGCTGTTGAGCTTGATGACAAGCTGGCCAAGATTCTTAAATCCCAGCTGTCCATACAGAAATATAATAATATTAGAATAGTTAATGCTGATATTTTAGACTGGCCATATTTAGATAATATGCCCAAGGACAAGTACAAGATCGTAGCCAATCTGCCATATAATATTACTTCAATATTCTTGCGCAAGTTTTTAGAATCAGAGCATAAGCCAGAGAGCATGGTTTTGATGCTGCAAAAGGAAGTTGCTGAAAGAATTGTCGCCAAGCCTGGCAAGATGAG
>JBDRKN010000020.1:0-69191 GCA_043813955.1 bacterium
TACCATCATGTTACCCCAGAATATCTGCCAGAATACGTGAGTGAATTTTGCGTCAGATTTTCCTCGCCAGAAATTTTTGATTCTCCGCTAACCTATCTGGAAAAATCATTATAGCTTGTTCCATCTTGTATTGATTGCCCAGGAAAGGCGCATTGACTAATCAGCCAAAATAAAGTAAAATAATCAATTATGAAACAAATACTGCAATTATTGCTAAAATACAGTTCTAAGCTGATATTAGCTAAATACAAACCAGATGTAATTGGCATTACTGGCAGTGTTGGCAAAACTAGCGCTAAAGAAGCTATAGCTGCTGTATTGTCATACAGATTTAAAATCAGAGCTAATAGCAAGAACTATAATAATGAAATAGGGCTTCCTTTAACCATTATTGGAGCAGAATCAGCAGGCAAATCATTATTTGGCTGGCTGCTTGTTTTTTTAAAAATCCTTAATCTTCTTATATTTAAAAGCAATAATTATCCAGAAATTCTGATTTTAGAAATGGGCGTAGACAGGCCAGGGGACATGGATTATCTAAACAGCATTGTTAAGCCCAAAGTTGGCATTATTACTCTGATTGGCTCATCACATATGGAATTTTTTAAAAGCCAGGAAGAGATTATGAAAGAAAAAAAGAAAATCTTTAATAATTTACAGCCAGGCGGATGGGCAATACTTAATTATGATGATAATTTTACTTCTAATATCAGAGAAAGTATAAAGCATAAGGTTCTTACATTTGGCTTTGATGAAAACGCTGATCTCACAGCTCAAAACATTATCTGTTCTTTTCAGCAATCTGATAATATTAACAGCTTGGCTGGAATTAATTTTAAGCTTAAATATGAAGGCGCATACATTCCTATTCTTCTGCCCCGCGTAATCAGCTATGCGTCAATTTATGCAGCTATTGCTGGAGCAGCAGCAGGCTTTATTTACAAAATGAACGGAATTGAAATTGCTGACAGCCTTAAACAGTTTAATCTTCCAAAAGGAAGAATGAATTTAATCAAAGGAATTAATAATTCAATGATTATTGATGATACGTATAATTCCTCTCCGCAATCAAGTATTGCTGCCTTAGAGATTATAGATCAGATTAATCTTGACATAATCAAAACCAAATATATTGTTATGGGAGACATGCTTGAGCTTGGCAAAGACAGCGAAGCTGAACATATTAAGATTGGCAAAAAAATTGCCAGCATTCCAAAAGCAAAGCTTTTGGTTATTGGCTCAGAAGCTAAAAATATTGCCAAAGGCGCAAAACAAATGAATGATATTAAAATATTTGATAATCAAAAAGAATTAATAAAATATTTGCAGGATAATATAAAAGCAGGGGATTTGATTTTAATAAAAGCTTCCCAAGGAATGCGCTTGGAGAAAATAGTCAAATCCATTATGGCTGAGCCTGAAAAAGCCAAGGATCTATTAGTCAGGCAGGATAAAGGGTGGTTATAATTTCTTGCACCCATATCTACAATGCTATAATCTATTTTTATAATATAATTTGAGTATTATGACCAAGCAAGCAATAACCAAATTAATCAAACAACCTGAATCAGAGATTTTTGAAAAAAAGCCTTCGCTTTCTGATATTAGAAGAATTGTGGAAGTTGTTTGCTCTTTTGTTAATAGTAATGGCGGCAAGATTTTAATTGGAGTGAGTGAAAAAGGGAAAATGATAGGTGTTGATATTGGCAAGAATACAATTGAAAGATTAACTGACACAATTATTGATAATACTGATCCTAAAATTTATCCAGAAATTTTAACATTAACCAAAGATAAAAAGAATTTGATTTTAATTTTAACTAAAGCAAGCCCTCAAAAACCGCATACTGCCTATGGCAGATCTTTTAAACGAGCTGGCAAGAATACTAAATTAATGTCGCAGACGGAATATGAGAGATTATTGTTAGAAAAGAACAAGGACAAGATGCAGTTTGATACTGAAATCTGCAAGGACGCCACTTTTAAAGATATTAGTATTAGAAAAGTTAATTGGTATTTAAGGGGGAGAAAAAAAGCTAGGAATGTTTCTGATAAAGTAAAAATATCTGATAAACAATTGTTAACCAATTTGAAATGCCTAAAAAGCAATAAGCCAACTAATGCTGGGATTCTATTTTTTGCCAAAGACCCTTTAAATTATGTTTCGCATGCACAGTTAAGATTAATAAGAATTAAAGGAATAAAAATTTATGGCAATATTTTGGATAGATTAGACTGTAAAGGAACATTATGGGAGATGGTCGGACAAGCAGAGGAATTCATTGGAAAGAATGTTAGACTTTTAGGCATAAGGTCAGAAAAGAGTTTTAGAAGAGAAGATAAATTTGATTATCCAATTAAGGCCTTGAGAGAGGCAATAATCAATGCCTTGATTCACAGAGATTATTACAATTCTGCTGATGTAAGAGTTTTTATATTAGACGACCGAATAGAAATTGTCAGTCCAGGAAGTTTTCCAGAAGGAGTAACACCTGAACATCCTGAGCATAAACCTGTTAACAAAATTCTTTCAAATTTAATGTATGATATTGGTTTTATTGAAAAATATGGTTCTGGAATTTATCTTATCAATGAATTATGTTTGGAAAATGGCAATAAAAAACCCGTTTATGATATCTCACCAAATCAAACCATGGTAACATTTAAGTCGCAGGTAAAAGACGTAACAGTTATTGAAATAGATAAAAAAATTATTAAAGAGTTTAATAAAAGACAAAGAATTTTTATCAAATCTAAAATAAAAAATGTGTCAAGAAGTCAATATGCAAAATTGGTTAATTGTTCTATTAGGACAGCATCTAGTGATCTGCAGGATTTGTTGAGCAGGAAAATGGTAAAAAAAATAGGCGCAGGTAAGTATATTAGATATATTCGTATTTAATTCTCACGTGCAATCTCACGTGCAATCTCACGTGCAATAATTTGGCAAAGAAATTTTTTAAAATGGGTATTATAAAATTAACTTAAACAAATTTAATTATAAAAAATTGGATAATTTAGTATTAAGCTGGTTTAAATTATGAAATTTGTTTTTAATTTTTCTTGCCCCCTGATATACAATATGCTACAATACAACCACAGTTATCACAGATAATAATTATTAGTATAATAAAGCATAAAATGCTAAAACCGCGGAACAACAAATCGGAGAGAGAGAGTAAATAGCGCTTTCCCTGTTTTTTGCAACAAAAAAATAATTATGTAAAAACACTATTTATAGTGTTTTTATTTATATATTCTAAATAATTTAAAAAAACAATATGAAAACCAATAAAACACTAATTAACATTCTAAAGATGTGCATTGTTATACTAATAGTATCAATAATAACCAATATCATAGTAAGAGCAGGTTCTCTAACCCCCTCAGCCTCTCCAGCAGCAACCAGCTATACCCTTACAGACATATATACCAGATTAACAACAAATGCCACAGCTACAGAGGCAAACCATGTTTTCACGCCCTCTGCATCTCCAGCAGCCTCATTTTACACGCTAACCCAGATATATGACTCAATACCTACTATTACAGCAGCTAATGTATTCAATGGCATAGAATATCTAGGAATAACAGGAACATTAGATCTAGCCTGTAATGACCCTACATTTAACGGCACACTCAACAAAGTAGCAACAGCATACGATGGAGCAGGAGACGGGACTAACAGATGGTGCATGACTAACTCAGGAGACGCTGTAGCAGGAGAAATGCTGTCTGGAAAGATAGCATGGGTAGACGGTATAGCAATAACCGGCTCTCTTGCCACCCAAACTCTGTCTGATCTCAATGATACAGTCGCGGCAGGAAATTACGCAGCTACCACATTATCTGCTGTAGACACTGATTTAGCCACAGCTAATATATTATCAGGCAAAACAATATTTGGAATAGCAGGCAATTCTAATGTAGTTAATACCTCTACAGGAGATGCAATAGCAGGAGATCTGTTTAATAGCAAAATAGCATGGGTAGACGGCTCATCTGTTGCAGGAACATTAGATCTAGCCTGTAATGACCCTACATTTAATGGCACGCTCAACAAAGTAGCAACAGCCTATGACGGAGCAGGAGACGGAACTAACAGATGGTGCATGAGTGATTCTGGAACTGTTGCGGTTGGTGAAATGAAAACAGGAGAAGTAGCATGGGTAGACGGAGTAGCTATCACTGGCACAGGAACCCAAACACTCTCAGCTGCCAACAGCACAGTCAATGCTGGCTATTACGCAGCAACCACGTTAGAAACAGTAGACACTGATTTGACTGCTGCTAATATTTCCAGCGGTATTACTATCTTTGGCGTTGCTGGATCAGCTAGCGGAGCTTCTCTACATTCTGGCCAAACCACTTCCTATGGCACAGCTCCAGATGATGCTGATAATGACGGCACAGCCAAGAGCTATACTGATAATGCCAATGACACAGTTACTGATAACCATACTGGTCTAATATGGCAAAAGTATGACCAAGTAGCAAAAACATGGGAAAACGCACTATCATATTGCGATACCCTAACCTTAGGCGGCAGTTCTGCTTGGCGATTACCCTCAAACGTAGAAGGCTTTACAATGTTTGACTATGGCTGCGCTGCTGCTGGCGGTTCTTGCTATGGTGATTATCAAAATAGCGCTTTAGACTGGACTAATACAACTGATACTGGCATACTATGGACATCTACTACTAGAGTTGACAGCTCAAGCAACGCCTACAACCTCTACGCTGAGCTTGGCAGCACTAACATGTACGGCGTTTCTAAGACTGGTACGTATACCGTCCGCTGCGTCCGTTAGGCAATGAATTAATAATTTGGTCATTCTTAGATTTTCTAAATAAAAAAGCCTGCTTTAGAGCAGGCTTTTGCAAGAGAGGACGTATCTTGCTTAGGCATTCGGCTATTTAGAGCCGAATTTTTCTTTCTTTCCCTTTTAATAAATTCATGATATTGTCTCTATGCTGAATAAAGGCGATCAGAAATATGAAAATAACAGCTCCTGTTAGCCACAATACGTAGGAATCAAAAAAATTCTCTTGGGATATGTAGATATTTAATAACCTGCCTAATAATAATGTAGAAGAAGCAATTAATGAGCTTAAAGAAACATATTTCCAAAAAAAGAAAACGACTACAAAAATTATAATCAAGCTAACTGATACTTCCCAGCCCAAAATAGTGATTATGGTTCCAAAACTTGTAGCAATAGCCTTGCCTCCTTTAAAACTAATAAATGCTGAAAAGCAATGGCCTAGTATTGGAGCTATAACTATGAGAAATAGCAAGAGGTAATCAGAGTCATACCCTAGGACAAATTTAACAATAACTATTGGCAACAAGCCTTTTGCAAAATCTCCTAAAAAGGTTAAGAAAGCCCATTTCTTGCACTTTCTGCTGGAAAGGTTATGGGTTTTACATATCCTATATACATTCGTGCAGCCAATCCCACCGCTACCAAATTTACGAATATCTTTGTTAATAATTTTTTTAACAATTAGATATCCTATAGGTATTGCGCCCATAAAATAGGCGCAGGCTATTAAGAAAATTGAAAAGAGCATACAACACCTTTGTTTTTGTTATATAAAATATTTATTATAAAAATGCAATAAGGTTCTGGGACAATACAAATTAAGAAAACCAGTTCTTAAAAATATTTTTAATAAAAATAAATAGACCAATTGAAAGCAATTTGATAAACTTTTCCCGGGAAATACCAATTTTTTCCAAATGTTTTAAAAGCTGATGCCTTACGCCGATAGAAACAGTTTGAGCTTTTGGCACAGATAAAATAATGCGGGATTCTGGATGAACCAAACGAGTATGACTGCCCTTGCCGCCTTTCTTAATTTTAAAACCGAGCCGCTTAGCGGCTTGGATAAATTCTTTAGAAGAAAATGCTGGCAGTTTCTCGCTCATATAAAATTAATTAGTCGCCAGCTCAAGTTGAAGTTCGCCTTCTACTTTAAGAAGAAAAGGATCGGATAATCTATCAGGCACGCCAAAATAAGTAAAGACAGAATCTTTCATATTCAAAATAGCTTCCTCTTGGGTTTTGCCTTGAGAATAGCAGCCAGGAATATCAGGAGAATCAGTCCACCAAATACCGTCTTCTCCCAAATGAACCCGGATAGCAAATTTTTTAGGAATTTGTTCTAAACTTTCCATATGCCAGTAGTATATACCTGTTAAAAATCAAAGTCAAATTCAAAAAACAATTTTAATCATTCGGCATGAACGGGGCAAAAAAACGGTATATTTAATTTTGTAGTCCCTAGGGGAATTGAACCCCTCTTTCCAGGTTGAGAACCTGACGTCCTAACCAATAGACGAAGGGACCTAGCCTAATATACTGCCAATAAAATCTTGGTTTCCATTTAAAAATTCTTTAGATGAAAGCTCATTCTTGCCCTGTATTTGCAATTTTTCAATAATTAAAGCATCTTTGCCGCATTGTATTGCCAGCCCATTATTATACATAAAAGTCTTTCCTATTTTCTGGCTGTTTATAGTAATAATCTCATGCTGAACATGCGTAATTTTTAATTGCTTGCCCTTAACCCATGTCCATGCGCCAGGCCAATGGCCCAAAGCTCGGACAAAACGCTCAATTTCTTGAGCTGATTTTTGCCAGTCAATCAAGCCGTCGCTTTTTTTAATTTGATGAACATAATTAGCCTTGCTGTCATCCTGTGGCTGTGGTTCAATTTTACCTTTAATATATTTTTTAATAGTTGGAATTAATAACTTAGCGCCTGCTTCAGCTAAGCGGTCATACAAGCTGACTGTTGTTTCCTCAGAGCTAATAACTGTTTTAGCTTGGCTTAAAATCGGGCCAGTGTCAAGAGTTTCATCCATGACCATAATGGTAACGCCAGTCTCTTTTTCATTGTTGAGAATAACGGCGTGAATCGGAGAAGCTCCGCGATATTTAGGCAAGAGAGAGGCATGAACATTAAGACAGCCATATTTAGGCAAGCGCAGGACATCTGGAGGAATAATCTGCGCATAAGCAGCTATTACAATAATATCTGGCTGCAACTTTCTAATATTCTCCATTACTTGGATAATATTCTGAGGCTGCCAGATATTTTCAATCTGGTATTTTACAGCAAGCTCCTTAACAGGAGGAGCAGTTATAACCTGTTTTCTTCCAATTGGCATATCTGGCTGTGTAATAACAGCCTGAATCTTAAAATCAGCATCTTTGTATAATGCTTTAAGAGCTGGCAAGGCAAAATCCGGCGTGCCAGCAAAAATTGTCTTTATGCTGTTCATACCTGTTTATTTAAACTCCTAGCCTTGTCTATGAATAGAATGCCGTCTAAATGATCAATCTCGTGCTGGATTACGCGAGCCATCATGCCCTTAGCCTGAATGTTTTTTTCTTTTCCAGACTTGTCTAAAAATTTGCATTTAATTTTCTTAAAACGCTTGACTTTGCCAAAAACATCTGGAACAGACAAGCATCCTTCTTCGCCCCATTCCTTAGTTAATGAAGTTTTAACAATCTTTGGATTAATCATTATTAAAACTCCGTCTTTAATATTAATTGCAATTAAACAAATATTCTTTCCTATTTGAGGAGCTGCCAAGCCAGCTCCGTCATCTCTGACCATGGTCTGAGACAAATCAAGGCATAACTGCTGAAATTCTTTATGAGATATTATTTTCTTGCTCACTAATTCTGACCTTTTTCTCAATATAGGGTTTGGCTCTATTAAAATTTTTAATATATTTGACATAATTATAAAAAAGTATTAAGATTTTAAATAAATAATAGCTCATTTTAACAAAAAAATCAAGTCAGGCGGCAATTATGGTTACTCAATTATCAGACGGAACTTACCAGGTTTTTGGAATTTTATTATACAAAAATCAAAGATGTTTTTTCCTTAAAGACTATGAACATAATAATTGTATTATTGATTATCGAGAGAGCATTTACAAAAGAATGCTTCCATGGAATATTTCATTAAAAACTAAATTTAAGGTTATTTCAGTTAATGGCAGCAAAAAAATTAATATTATACTTAGGGGCATACTTTAGCCCCTTTTTTTATTATCTGCTATACTATTTACATGAAACAATTAGGCGATATTTTCAAAAACAGGAAAGTTAAAAAACCGCCAGCTTATGAATGGCAGGATTTAGCTTTGCGCATGATTGAAGAGCTGAGGATTCCTAAATTCAAGCGCAGTTCTGTTTTTAAAATATGCAAAGAAAACTCCAGGGAAGCTATTGAACAAGCTTTTAATGACACAAAAGAACTCTGCCCAGACGGACAGAGTTGGAAGTATTTTTTCAAAATTATTTCTAAAAAGAATAATTAACTACTAAACATCCAACTCCAAAAGGATGTTCATATGACAGCAATTTAGCTGTTTTTTTCATGTCTGATAATAAGCCAAGCAGTATCATAATCGGCCTTAGGCCTGTTTCATTAACATCTTTAATTAGCTTTGGATCAATCTTTAATATGTTAATATCATCATTCTCAATAGCTTTAATAACTTTTTTATCAAACTTTTTAGCCTGCAAAGAATAACCTGCTAAAGCTTGCCTGCTAAGGCAGCAGGATAAATCAGCAGAAACAATAATAGCTATCTTTCTCTGGCTGATTACAAGCTCATGCCTTAATAGCTGTCCAAACTCATAATGGCTCTTTAAATCCTGCTGTGAATTGTAAATAGGGATAATTTTAACATTAGGCAGATTCTTTGTTAATAAAAACAATGGCACAGCTGATCCAGAATCAAGAACAGGCTCATTAATAATCTGCAATTGTGTTTTTGATTCTAAATTTTCTTTAAGCCTCGCAGCTAGCTCAACATCTCCGGATAATTTAAACTTATTAGTCAAATCCCCAAATTCTTCAAACTTTCCCTCAAATTCAGAGCTGATATTCAAGCTAAAAGCCTCTGGCTGAATCAAGCCATGCGGTGAAAGAATAATTATGGTTTCTGGCTTAACAGATTCCAAAGCAACCCTTAACTTATCATACGCAGTTAAGGTCTGTTTTAATTGATTAGTATTTTCTTTTCCCACTTCAGGAATCAGCAGAGGAGAGTGGGAAGCGATTGCAGAAAAAATTACAGACATAAATGAAAGCAGGCCTTGGGCCTGCTCCTTAATTATTCAGTTTCTTCAACAGCTCCTAAAACCTGTATAGGCTCGCCCTTGGTGTATAGCAAAAAAACCTTTGGTGAAATAGTAACAATATTTTCCCATTTATACCCCATGCTTTCAAATACTTCAGCAGATTTAATAGCCCTAAGCTGTCCTTGGTCAATCACATAAACGCCTGGAGCCTTGTCAATCTTAACAAGCTCGCCGTCATTAAATTTTATAGGCTCTACTGTCTGATATCTGGCTAGCTCATGCGGGCTTACAGGAATAATTTTGCGGCCTTTAAACTTTACTTCTAAAAATATGCGCTCTAAAATAGGGGCTTTAACTCCTTCTTCAACCCAATAAACGCCTCCTGTCATATCATCCTGCAGCAAAGCGCCCATTGGATAAGCAGAATTTTCAGTAATTGGCTTGCTTTCTTCATATGAATTTATATCCTCCCATGAAGCATTCATAATCTCTTCTGGATTATATCCAATGCGCCTAAATGCTTCTATGTTTGTAAAGCCTCTGCGCTTGTTATCTACTAAGAGCCAAAGTTTTCCGTCTGGATCCTGAATAATTGAATACTGGGGAAATCTAATAGGAGCTCCTATTTCAAATTTTGATAAAACAGCTTTGTCTACTTGTATAATCTTTTTTAAATCAAACCTTGAGACAAGGGCGGCTTTTGACAGAAAAGGGCGTTTTTGATCATTTTGAATCAGCCAGACTCCTGCCTCGCCCTTGGCTTGTAGCAAAGATCCATTAGGATAGGTGGTTCTAAAATATCTGTTCCAGATTACCCAAAAATTATAATTGCCATTATATACATGGGGAGTATAGTTATACAAAGCGGCAGTAGCATTATTAGTTGGAGTAACAATTGATTCTGCCCTAACTGAGGTAGAATATGGATTAGTAAAATGATATGTTCTGTTAATTTTGTATTTATAATTCTGCGGATTATCCATATAATCCCTGAATTGGAGAGCAGCGCTGTTAACCTGCTTTCCAAAGCCTCTCCAGCGCGAATTACAGCCTCCGCCGTCAGGGCAGCCATAGCCCATGGCCCAGTCAAGCCTGCCTCTTTCTGGATTTCTATTATCAATCAAACCTTGTTCTTTCTGAAGCAAAACTAACAAAAACTTAGGATTTATAGTCTTAAACGGCTGGCATTTAAATTTCTTTTCAGCAAAAGTAGGTCGAGAACTCAATTCAACGCCATCGCAGTTAAAGTTATTAACAGAAGCATTATATATAATTTCTGCTGCGCTCTTTATTTCATAATTAGCGTCAAATGTCTTGTAATTTGCTAAATAGCTTGCTCTGTTTTCTAAAAAATCCTGTATATCTGATATGCTCATGGAATTATAGTCTAAAAGCTCATAGTCTGATATAAGAAAGCTTGGGTTAAAAGCTTGTCCTGCTTTAGCAGAATTAGCTGATAATAAAGTAAAAATTACACAAAAGGATAATATAAACGCTTTGCGCATAAAATATGTTTAATTTGTTATATTATGATTATAGCACAAATTATAGAATAAGAAAGATGTACAAGTCCATGAACATAATTGACACAAAGCATTTGATATGATTTAATAATATATTATTTAATTAACTAATTTTGCACATTTACAAAGGATTTGAAAATGGAATTATCAGAAAGACAAAAAGGACTTCTTAATAAACGCATTATTAAGATATATGGAGAAATTGATGGACATATGGTTGATTATGTGCGTGAATGCCTTGAAACACTAATAATATCCGGCAGCCCCAAAATAACAGTTATATTCTCTAGCTATGGTGGAAACATTATTTCTGGTTTGGCTATCTATGATTTATTAATACTGTATAAAGGCAAAATAATAGGAAGGGCTATCAACTTTTGCCATTCAACAGCTATTTTTTGTTTGCAGGCATGCGATGCAAAAGAGGCAAGCCGTCATTCCTCTCTGCTTGCGCATAATCTTTTGGGCAATAAAGTTAAGTTGGATCTTTTGCTTAATAAAAAAAGGCGGAAGAAGTATATCGCTAATTTAAAAAGACAGCAAAAATTAATGAATGATATTTTCCTTAAAAAAACAAAGTTCAAAAATATAGAAGAACTGAAAAAATTTTTGGCTAAAAACAAAGTTATAACCGCCAAGAAAGCAAAAAAACTAGGTCTTATTGATAAAATTATTTAAGGAGGATTTATGGATATATTAGAATTTGACATCCATGATGTCGGGGAAAAAGATATGAAAACGCTCTCTATGAAAGAGAGGGGTCAAGCGCCTGTCATTTTTACAAAGGCAAAAATTGACAATAGCAAAATCATGCCTGGCAATATTTTGGAGATTAGGACAGATGATGGGATTAAGCCTTATTTAATTAAAAGCGTACATCGGGAGGCTAGCAAAAAAACTAACCAAGATATCAAAAAAGGCAAAGTTTTTGTTTCTGAGCTCAAGCCTCGTTAATAACAAAGCCGGTATTGCAATAGTACCGGCTTTTAAAATATCCAAATCATTATTTAACCGCAAGCAAAACCTTGTCTTTTTCCCCTATATTAATAGTTACATCATCTCCTGCTTTAATCTTGCCTTCAATGATTTCCATGGCTAATTCATCAAGAATCAAATCCTGAATCTTGCGCTTGAGCGGCCTGGCTCCAAAAGTCTGGTCATAGCCTTTGTCAGCAAGCATGGTTTTAACTTTTTTGCCAATCTTAATGCTTATTTCCTTATTTTTCAAACGTTTTTCCACTTTGATTAATTCTAAATCAACAATTTTCATTAAATCCTGCTTATTTAAATTTCTAAAGATGACAATCTCATCTATGCGGTTTAAAAACTCTAATTTAAAATGCTGGCGCAGAATTTTATCAATCTTTTCCTTTACTTCATCATGGAATATTTGCTTAGTCTGCATCTCATCAGTTGTGTCATAAAACCCTATAGAATACTCCTTGATTATTTCATTGCCTAAATTAGATGTCATGATAATAATAGTATTTTTAAAATTAACAGCTCTGCCCTTGGAATCAGTAAGCTGGCCGTCATCTAAAATCTGCAAAAGAATATTAAATATCTCTGGATGCGCTTTTTCAATTTCATCAAACAATATTACGCTGTAAGGTTTTCTCCTAATTCGCTCTGTAAGCTGGCCTCCGTCATCATAGCCAACATAGCCTGGGGGCGAACCGATTATCTTTGCCACGCTGTGCTTTTCCATAAATTCGCTCATGTCTAAGCGAATCAAGGCTGATTCGTCATTAAACATAAATCCTGCTAATACTTTAGCTAATTCAGTTTTGCCAACGCCAGTTGGCCCGACAAAGAAAAAGGATCCAATTGGCTTTTTTTCTTCATTAATGCCTGCTCTGGAACGCCGTATAGCATTGGCTATGGCGCTAATAGCATTATCCTGTCCAATAATTTCTTTGCCAAGCTCCTGCTCAATGCGGGCAAGCTTTTTAATTTCTGATTCAAGCATCTTAGATACTGGGATGCCGGTCCATTTAGCAACTACTATGGCAATATCCTCATCAGTAACTTCTTCTTTTAACAGCTTTTGGCCCTTGCTCTGGATTTTGTTCAATTCTATTTCATTAGCCTTAATTTGTTTTTCCAGATCAGGTATCTTAGAGTAGCGAATCTCCGCTACCTTGGTTAAATCATCTCCAGAACGCTGGATTATATCTGCCTCAGCTTTAAATTTGTCAATTTCTTTTTTAGCATTCCTGATTTTTGAAATAATATCTTTTTCATTCTGCCAATGCAGTTCTAATTGATGAACCTCTTCTTTTATTTTGCCTAATTTTTGATCAATATTGCGCAATTTAACTCCTCCTTCTTTAGCTAAGCCAGCTTTGGCAATCTCTAGTCTTCTTAATTCATTTTTTAGATTATCAAGTTCTTCAGGAGAGGAATCAATTTCCATGCGCAAAGCAGAGGTTGCTTCATCCATTAAATCAACTGACTTGTCAGGAAGGAAACGGTCTGAAATATATCTATGCGATAATTTAACAGCAGCTACTAAAGCAGAATCAGTAATCTGTACGCCATGATGCACTTCGTACTTTTCTTTAATGCCACGCATGATTTCAATAGCATCTTCAACTGTTGGCTCATCAACGTGAATTGGCTGAAAGCGCCTTTCAAGAGCAGAATCCTTTTCAATATATTTTTGGTATTCTTTTGTAGTAGTAGCGCCAATAGTAATTATCTCGCCCCTTGCTAGCGCGGGTTTAAGCATATTAGAGGCGTCCATAGCGCCCTCAGAGGCTCCTGTGCCTACAATAGTATGCAATTCGTCTATAAATAGGATAATCTTGCCGTCCTGGGATTTAATTTCCTTAAGCACTGCCTTAAGCCTGTCTTCAAACTCGCCCCTAAACTTAGCCCCGGCTATTAAAGCGCCTAAATCCAAGCTCACAAGCCTTTTATTATATAGGGTTTCAGGTATGTTATTTTCTGCAATACGCTGCGCCAAGCCTTCAACAATAGCAGTCTTGCCTGTACCAGCCTCGCCAATTAATACAGGGTTGTTTTTCCTTCGCCTGGACAATACTTGCATAATTCGCTTGATTTCATTATCTCTTCCAATAACTGGATCTAGCTTTCCTTTCTTGGCTAAATCAGTAAGGTCATTAGTATATCTTTCCAAAGCGCGAAATCTGTTTTCAGGGCTCTGGCTGTCTATTTTCTCATTGCCTCGAAGGTCTTTTAAGATAACAATGGTCTGGTCATAATCAAGGCCTAAATGAAAAAGAATCTGCTGAGCTTTTGACCTTGTTCTAACAATGGATAAAAATAGATGCTCTGCGGAAATAAATTCGTCTTTCATTGTCACAGATTCGCGATTAGCCTGCTCAATCACATTAGCCATCTCGGCTGTTCCCTGAACCATGCCAACAGATACTTCTACCTGCACCTTTGGAAGTTTTTCAATCTCTAATTCTGCCTTGTTTCTAACCAAATCAGGATTTATCTTAAATCTTTCTAAAATAGTTCTAACCATGCTCTCTGGCTGTTCAATCAAAGCCACCATTAAGTGCAGGGCATTAATATGCTGCTGCCCAAATTCTTGCGCAATAATCTGCGCGTTTATTATTGCTTCTTGAGATTTATGAGTAAATTTGTCTAACATAGTAGAATAATAGTATAATAGAAAACTGATGTCAATAAAAAAAACCCCTTCTTTGCAAGAAGAAGGGGGTACTTGCGCTATTTATTAGCATTGTTTTTAAGAGTAATATTATTGTAAACACTAATAAACAAAATTATATGCTCTTTTTTATTGAATGTCTTTAAAAAAACAGATATCAATGCTAATAGGGCAAGATTTTAATTTAAAAGGAGCTTATCATGGTATTTGATAACTTACCATATAATAATTTTTTTGTCAATATTTAAATATTCCTTTAATATTAGCTAAAAATCAAAATAAGCATATAGTTGCTAAATTAAATCAAATAAACTATAATTAAGTTAATATGACTGAAAATACAGTAAAAATCCTTGATATTAAAATATCCACCCTGGATAATCAGAAAATAAGGAATCAGGTATATAAATATTTAAAGGGCAGGCAGCGGCATCAGATTGTTACGCCTAACCCAGAATTTCTATTATCCTCGCTAAAGGATGATGAATTTTATTATATTTTAAACAATGCCAGCCTATCAGTGCCTGACGGCATTGGCCTTAAATTTGCTTCATGGCTAAATGGAGGGAATATAAAGAGAATGGCTGGTTCTGACTTAATGCAGGATATATTAGCTTATGCGCATAGTGATAACATGCCTGTGGCTGTCCTTAATTGGTCAAAAGGATTGTCTAGCAATCAGGAAATCTCTAATGCAATTAAGAATAAATATCCAAAAATAAAATTATTAATACAGAGCGCTGAACGTGATAAAGATATTGATTTGGACAAAATAAAGAAATTTGCTCCAGCTGTTCTTTTATGCAGCTTAGGAGCTCCATATCAGGATAAGGTAATTTTTAAGCTCTTGCCTCAATTGCCTTCAGCAAGGCTTGGGATGGGAATAGGAGGAAGCTTTGACTTTATGACAGGCAAACTTAGAAGAGCGCCTGTTTTAATGCGCTCCTTAGGCTTAGAATGGATTTGGCGCTTGATTTTGCAGCCAAGGAAAAGATTTAAGCGCATATATAATGCCTTTATTATCTTCTCATGGACTGTGTTCAAAGTTAAATATATTAACAGATTTTTTTATAGAAAAAATGTGATTGGATTTTTATTTAAAGACAAACAAGTTTTGATTTTAAATTCTAATAAAGTAGACGAAGATTACTGGGGACTTCCGCAAGGCGGGATAGATAAGGGGGAAAGCGAAATTAATACTATTAAGAGGGAAATAAAAGAAGAGACTAATACTGATAATTTTAAAATCTTAAAACAGTATAATAATATATATAAATATGACTGGCCTAAAAATTATGGTATAATGGGATATAGGGGGCAGAAGCAAACTCTGTTTATTTTAAAATATTTTGGAAAAAAAGATGATATTAAAATATCTTTAGAGCATAAGGACTTTCGCTGGGTAGATATTAACAAGCTCATAGACGAAGCTGACCCTATTCACAGGGGATCGTACGAACTCTTTGTTCAAAAATATTATAATAATAAATATGTTTAAAATTAAAAAATGGCTCTACTTGCTTAATGATGCTACTAATGCAATGTTAGACAAGGACAAAGAAAAAAATCGCAAATCAATTTCCAAGCTTAAAACATGGATATTTGTAATAATCATTCTCTTGGCAATTTCTGCGATTTTTAATTTATATCAATATTTTATAAAATAAATATGGATGAGATTAGACTCAGGCTGGCGCCCAGCCCAACCGGATTTTTGCATATTGGCAATCTTCGCACTGCCTTGTTTGGCTATTTGTTATCCAAGAATATGCAAGGAAAGTTTATTCTCCGCATTGAGGATACTGATCAAAAACGCGAAGTAAAGGGAGCTGTTGACAGCTTGATTAAAGTTCTTGACTGGGCTGGCATTAAATTTGACGAAGGGCCTCATATTAAAGGAGATTACGGACCTTATGTACAGAGTGAGAGAATGGATATTTACAAACAACATGCTGAAAAATTATTAAAAAACAAGCATGCGTATCGCTGTTTCTGCAGTACAGAGAGATTGGAAAAAATAAGAACAGAGCAGACATCTAAAAAACAAGCTCAGCGATATGACAGAACATGCCGCAATTTATCTGAAGATGAAGTTAAATCTAAGATAAGCAATAATGAGCCTTTTGTTATAAGGCAAAAGATGCCAGAAACAGGGGATATAGTAGTTTATGATGAACTGCGAGGCAATATTAAATTCAAGGCAAGCGAATTAGAAGACCATATCTTAGTTAAATCAGATAATATGCCAACCTATCAATTAGCTAATGTTGTTGACGATCATTTAATGAAGATATCGCATATAACCAGGGGAGAGGAATGGATTCCTTCAGCTCCAAAAAACCTTTTGCTTTATAAATCTTTTAACTGGGATATTCCTAAATTTATACATTTGCCCTTAATTTTAAACAAAGAGGGTGGCAAGCTAAGCAAGAGACAAAGTGATGTCTTTGTAGAGGACTTTAAACAGCTTGGCTATCTGCCGCAAGCTTTGATTAATTCTTGCGCGCTATTAGGCTGGCATCCAAAAGGTGATAATGAAATATTTAGCTTAGAAGAGCTAGAAAAAGAATTTAATATTGAGGGAATGGGATCTAGTTCTGCTGTATTTGATTTGGAAAAATTAAATTATTTTAATGGTTATTATATTAGAAAAATGGATTTAGACAAGCTGGTTGAAATAAGCAAGCCATATTTTGAAGAAAATCTTAAATCAGCAAGTTTAGAGCAGAAGGGTGATGATTATCTTAAGAGCGTTATGAAACTAGAGCAGGATAGGCTGAAAAAGCTTTCAGATATTACAGAAAGGACAAAACTATTCTTTGTTCAAAATTTAGATTATGAGCCAGAATTGCTTGTCTGGAAAAAATCAAACAAACAAGCAACAAAAGACAATCTTGAACAAACATTAAATCAATTAGAAAAAATCTCTGATAAGGACTGGAATCAGAATACTTTGGAGCAAATAATGATGAGTTATATTGAATCTAAGCCAGCAGGAGTAGGTGATTTTCTCTGGCCAATGCGCGTAGCCCTGACAGGGGAGAAGAATAGTCCAGGACCGTTTGAGGTAGCTGAAGTGCTGGGTAAAAAAATAAGTTTAGAGAGAATAAAACAAGCTATTGACAAACTTTAATTTTTATGTTAAACAAAAGAATAGATAATTAATTTGTTCTTTTTTTTATTGAGGTGAAAAGTGAATGAAAACAGTAAAAACAGAGATATTGATGAAATCCTAAGGGAAAAAATTTCTTTTAATCCAATTCCTGAAACAAAAAAATCCAAAGACCCTCTTGAAGATATAGAGGACGGTTTTTATGAAAAAACAAGGAGCGGTTATTTTGACAAGCAATATAAGAGAAGAAAAGGTCTGGAAAAAAGAAAAGATAAGAGGACACCTGATATGAGAGAAAAATCTCACTCAGGTAAAATAAGAAAGATTTCTTCAAAGTCAAATCGTTTAACTAAGGCCGGAAAGAAAAGATTAAAGAGGTTTAATAAAGGAACCTCTAAAAAAACCTCTAGAAGGCATTGATAATCAACCAAGCGCTATCCTTTGCAAGATAGCGCTTTTTTAGTATAATATAGTTATATCTTTAATATATGTTTAAAAAGATAATAATATTCCTATTTATAGCATCATTGTCCCTTATAATAACCAAGGTCTTGTTTGCTTTTGACGAACCAGCTCTAAAAGAGTATTCAATAGAGGAGACTAATGCAGAAATCATGGAGCTAAATATTGATATTGAGTCTAAAAAAGATGAATTAAACAAACTAAATTCTAAGCAAGAGGCATATCAGCAGGAAATACGCTATGCTCAGTCAAAACAGGCTAGCCTGGATAATCAAATAGCTATCCTAGACAATCGCGTAGCTGATGCCCAGATCAGCATTGACAAAGTAAAGCTGAATATTGAAAAAGTTAATTTGGAAATTAAAAAGATTGATTTGGAAATAAGAGCAAAGGATAAAAAGATTGAGCAGGAAAAGGAACAATTAGCTGTGGCTATAAAATTATTATACCAGCAGGGGAATAAGAGCGATTTGGAAATTATTCTATCCCATGATAACTTGAGCGATTATTTGGATCAAATTAAATACTTAAAAGATATTAATACAGGTATTACAGACAGCTTGGATGATTTAAGGGAAAATCAAGTTCAATTAGCTAAAAACAAAGAAGAATTAGAAAAAAAAGAATCCAGCCTTAATCAATTAAAAGACGATTTAAGTCTAAAGCAGGGCGGCTTGACAGCTGAACAGGATAGCAAAACATTTCTATTATCTCAGACTAAATCATCAGAAAAAGAGTATCAAAGGTTATTAGAATTAGCCAAGCAGGAACAGGAGCAGGCGTCTACTGAAATAGCTGCCTTGGAAAAAACAATCAGAGAAAAACTGTCTAGGATGGATAACAACCAGCTTGATGAACACGCAGGAGATAGTGAAGGCCTAATTTGGCCAATATCTAAGAACACTATTACTGCGTACTTTCATGACCCTGATTATCCATTTAGGCATTTATTTGAACATCCGGCTATTGATATTAGGGCAGGGCAGGGAACGCAGATTAAAGCAGCAGACTTTGGTTATGTTGCCAGAACCAAATTTGATGGAGATAACAGCTATGCCTATATCATGATTGTCCACAGCAACGGACTGGCTACTGTTTATGGCCATGTTTCAAAGATTTATGTGCAAGAAGACGAATATGTCTCACAGGGGCAGGTTATAGGGTTAACAGGGGGCACACCAGGCACTCCTGGCTGTGGAAGGCTTAGCACAGGCCCTCATTTGCATTTTGAGGTTAGATTAGACGGTATTCCTGTTAATCCATTAGAATATTTGCCATAAATAGAAAAAAACTTGTTTAAAAGATTATTATTATAGTAATCTTTTTTAATATTAGCCAAAAATTAAGATTTAGGTTTGACAATAATTAAGAAATATGATATAATGATATATTATTTGTAAAATTAACAATTTAATAAAAAAGGAGAATTCTCATGAAATCCAATTATTTTGTAGAACTAGAAATATTAAAAGACTTGGTTAGCAACAATTGTAATGAAGAGAGCAAAAAAAAGTATTTAGAAGAATGTTGGGTAAAATTAACAAAAAACCTTGACGCAAATTCAAACAATACTTTGCAAGAAATAGCGAAAACTATTGATAGAGTTTTTAAAAATTTAAAGGATCTTGTAAAAGCGCTCTGTCTTGCGGCAGATGATAGCAGAATGCCAAAACTTGGATATTGGGCAAAAGGACTCAATATCAAAATATCAGAAGCTGAAACATTCCTTCCAGGCTATATAGTTTCGATTGCACTTAAAGAAAATATGGCAACATATTGTAATCAGGGGATACCAAGAGGAATTTTATACAACAAGGCAGGATAATTAAAAAATAAAGCCGATCCAATGTATAACACAAAGGACGGCTTTTTTATTTGCATAATTATTCTTTTAATGGATGAAATTTTTTCTGTATTTTTTGCGCGTAAAGATCAGAGGCGTGAACATAACGGGTGGTAGTATCAAGAGATTCATGGCCTAATAAAATTTGAATTGCTACAGGATTGGCCCCAGCTTCAGCTAAATAAGTAGCAAAACCATGCCGTAAAGAGTGGGCTGAAGTCGGAACATTAATACCCAAAATTTCTCTATATTTTTTTATTTTAAATTGTAGATAATTAGTTGATATTTTTTTGTCTTTTATAGGACCAGAATTAAGACCTCGGTAGGGGATAAAGGCAAACACAGAATCATCGCGTCTTATATTTAAATAAGCTCTTAAATGTTTAAAAGCTCTCGGGGTTAAATAAACAAATCTTTCTTTTTTGCCTTTTCCTAAAACAAAAATGCGTCCATTTTTATCTATCTGGCTTATTTTTAAATTAATTAATTCAGAGATTCTCATGCCAGTTGAAAACAAAACTTCAAGCATAGCCCTATTGCGCAAGGCTATTCTTTGGTCAGTTTCTAATTCAGAAGGACACTCAATTAACTTAACAATTTCCTCTAATTCTGCAACCTGCGGTTTCTTTTTTACAGTTTTTATCATCTTAATAACTTCAGGGGAAAGAGGGGAGTCATAGTCCATTTCAATTAAATATTTAAAATAACTTCTTAAAACTGACAGCATCCTATTAACAGAGTAGGCGTCTAATTGTTTTTTGCCTAATTCACGATTAGCTGTTTTTCTATGGCCAGAAATCAACCAGGCTTTATAATTTAAAATATCTTTTTTAGTCAGCTTGCTAAAGATAATTTTATTTTTTATTAAAAAATCAGAAAAAACCCTTAAATCACGTTTGTAATTATAAATAGTTGCTGGTGAATAATTATTTACCTTAAGATTTAATAAAAAATCTTCTAATAAAGGCAATGGGTGATTAGCCATAAATTTATGCTTTAATGAATAATTAAACAGAGTGCTGCTTTTTTTACTTTAAATTAGCCATTTAAATTACTGCGTATAATATCCCTTATACTCAATTATAGCATAAAATTAAATCTGATGCAAATAATATTACACCTACATTAAAATTTTTCCTCCTATAGGTATGTTGTATCATGAATCATAAAAAATTTTAAACATAGTCAACGCAGGAATTAAAATTAAAAACAAAAGACGATGTAAGTATCGTCTTTTAAAATAAATTTTAATTCCTATGAGATGGTTAGGCCAATAAAATGAATCTCATCATTAAATAACAGAATAATTTTTAGCGCCAATAAAAAAAATCCAATCGCTGTGATAATAAAAACGATTACTGCTAAAAAAAATACTATTTTGAAAATTGTTTCCTGCCACATACTCCTCTCTTATATTTTTAAATTTAAACTTTAATATTTTTATTATCCCCTCTCCCCTCTTTAAATATTATTTATAAAATATCAAATTTTATTTTTTCTTTATATACCCTTTTATTTTTGAGCCGCAATGCGTAAAAATGAATTTCTCCCTTTTCTATATTGTAAAAAATTCTATACTTATCCCCTGCTACATGTTTGCGCCTGCATCCAAGTTGTTCTATGAATTCTGATTTTATATATGGGTTTTCCAAAATAATATCTATAGCTTTTTTTATTATGGATTTTAATTTGATATTATTTATAGCTAAACTCTCAAGATTGTCCTTAAATTCCAAGGTATATCTATCTTTATAATCCATATAATGTTTAATTGAAAAGATCCTCTCTTGAAAATAAATTCCCTTCTAAAGCTTGTCTTTTGCCTCTCTCAATAGATTCAATATCTGATTCATCAAAAAATTCTTCTTCTATAAAATTCAAATTTTTAGTAAAACCAGAAATTAAAGTTGTGATAAAAATTGGTTGCGCTGTTTGTGCAGACATATAAAATAATGATTATTTTAATTTTTTTATAAGATTATTTAAAACTTTTGCGAAATCTTTAGTATGCTCAACTGACATTATTACTCTGCTTGCAACTTTGGCATCAGTTGGAGATACGGTAATAAAATCAAAAAATATTTCATTTTTAGAAACAGAAATATTAACTAAATTGGAATAAACTGAAGATAACTCTTTTGGTAAATTTATATTTATTTTGTTATCATTTTTATTATTAGTTTTTAAACTAGGCATAATTATAAAATTAATTTTGAGAATAAGATATTTATATCAAATTAGCACAACAATGTCAACATAATGCTAATTTTATTATAACATAAATTTTCTATTTTTATAAATATTATTTATAAAAAACTTTATCACCATACCTTAAGTCTATATACAGCTTGTTGTAGAATGCTGAATCCATAATCTCTTTCTTTACTGCGACCAGCTTATTAACCTGCTTAGCTATAGCCTCCTCTGTATTAAAGTACAGCAATGGCCCCTCCTCTACCTTAAGCTTAAATGTATTGACTTCGCCGTCAATAACATACTGCTGGATTGGCAAATCGCTAAGAGCCGCGGTTATCTGCTGATGCAGGCCATTAATAGAATCTAAATATTTGCCTTCTATAACAATGCTCCTCCCCTCCTTCTTAAGCTCATCTAAGTTGTTAATTATAATTATATCTTCAGGACAATCAAAAGATTCTAAAATAATATCGCCATTGCGGTTAATATAATAATATGTTTCATTCTCATGCCAGACCATAGAATAGTCCTTCTCCTCTAAATTAAGCGCCAATCCTTTTGGCCATCGCTTTTTAATTCTTAGCCGATTTATTTGAAAATTTTCATGCAAACTCTCAAACAGCCAGTCTTTGTCTAAAAAAATCAAATTATCCTGCGGAAAAACATACCATTTTTTTTGATCAAGATGCTCCCAGATAAAACTTTCTAATTCAACCTCAGAAATATTCTTAGTATTAGAAATAACTATATGTTTAAGAGTAAAAACATCTGAAAGAGTAATCAGCCATAGCAAGCCAAGTATAAAAAAAATAAAAACCATGCGCATAAGCTTGGTTTTAATTATTTTCTTTTTTTTATCAGCGCTTGGAAGCACAACTGTAACAATTCTATTGCCTGATTTTCTGCGCCTGTTAAACATAATTATCTCTTAATCACTTTTAAGTTATTTAAATATGGCCGTAGAGCTTTTGGCACTTCTACAGATCCGTCAGCTTGCTGATAATTCTCTAATATGGCTATTATGGCTCTGGGCACAGCAATGCCAGTGCCATTTAATGTATGTACATAATCTTTGCCATCCATTGTTTTGTACTTAATATTCAATCCTCTAGCCTGATAATCTGTGCAATTAGAGCAAGAGGTAATTTCAGCCCAGCCCCCTTCTCCTTCATCCTTGTTAGGCTTGCCTGGCAGCCAGGCTTCTAAATCAAAAGTTCTGGCAGATGGATTGCCTAAATCAGCTGTGCAATGGTCAACAACCCTGTATGGAATGCCCAAGCCTTTAAAAATCTCCTTTTGAATAGCCAGCATTTCATTATGTATTTTCTCGCTCTCGTCTGGCTTGGTATATGCAAACATTTCCACTTTAGTAAACTGATGCACCCTGAATATGCCTTTGGAATATTTGGAATAAGTTCCAGCTTCTGTTCTAAAACAATGAGATACAGCTACATATCGCTTAGGAAGCCCTTCTAAAAGCTCATCTGCATGATATGCTCCTAAAGTAATCTCAGACGTACCAATCAAGCTTAAATCACTGTCTTTTATATTATAGACCTGGGTTGATTCCCCTCTTGGGCTGTATCCAAGCTTCTCTATAATACCTGTCTTGGCTAAATCAGGAGTCATCATTGGCATATAGCTCATCTTTGTAATAATATCCAAGGCATACTGCACTAAAGCCTGCTCCATTAAGGCTAATTCATTTTTAAGAAAATAAAACTTAGCGCCAGCTACTTTAGCCCCTCTTTCCATATCAATCAAATCTAATTTGACAGCTAATTCTAAATGGTCTTTTGGCTTAAACTTAAACTTGGCTGTCTTTCCAACCTCTTCCATAACAACATTATCTTCTTCATTAGAACTTACTTTAACACTCTTATGCGCCAAATTTGGAATCATGATTAAAAGCTGGATTAGCTCATCATTAATAATAATTAAATTATTCTCAATCTGCTTAATCTGGCCACTCGCCTGCTTCATTTCCTCGATCTCTGAATCACTTGGCTTTATTTTGGATTTAATATTGCGCTTGGCCTGAAGCTGCTGCAATTGGCCCTGGATTTTTCTTTTTTCATCATCAAGCTGTAAAAGGCGGTCAATATCAACCATTACTCCCCTATTATCATTATTTTGTTTTACTAAGTGAGGATTCTCACGTATAAATTTAATGTCTAACATATTATAATCCTAATTCATTAGCAATGTTTTTTAATGCATCCAGGCTAATCTGCAAGAATGTGTCCAACTCCATTCCAGCCTGTTCGCATTCATTAATTATCTCTCGATTGCAATTAACAGCAAAAGCAAGAGTCTTTAATTTCTTTTTCAATGAGTTTAACTCCACATTAGCCAGCTTTTTATCAGGCCTGACCAAGGTAGTCGCTATAATCAAGCCAGTCAAGGTTTCAGCTGCTGCTAATAAATGCTCTAGCTTACCTGCGCGCTTCTTGTCAGCATATACGCTTATCTGCGGATGCCCATAGCAATGGGAAATCACAGAATTTATTAAAAACTGGCTAGTGCCTGCCTGTTTTAATAGCTCAACAGCCTTAACACAATGCTGAGAAGGATCATCCTTTGTTAATTCCCAGTCAATATCATGTAATAATCCAACAATGCCCCATATCTCAGAATCTTCATTTAAATGCTCAGCTAAAGCCCGCATAATTACTTCAGTTTCCCTGCAGTGTAATAATGTATTCTTGTTATGTATATACTTATGTAATAATTCATTAGCCTGCTTGTAATCCATACCCAATTCTGGAGAGCTAAATTCTTCTTCTGCTTTTACATCAAGTTTAATTTCTGGCTCATATACTGGCTCAGGTTTTTCTAATTTAGGCTTCATTAATGGAAAAATCTGGCATTCTCTTGATGTTTTATTCATTAAAAAGCTAAATGCTCTCTCTGACATGCCAAAACCGCAGGTTGGAGGCATTCCATATTCTAAAGCTTCAACAAATTCATCATCTTTGCGCTGCGCCTCTTCATCCCCTGCTTCACGCAATTTTTGCTGTTCTTCAAATCGTTTAATCTGATCTAATGGATCATTAAGCTCGCTGTATCCATTTCCTAATTCAGAGCCGGCAATAATTACTTGAAATCGCTGGGCAAGATCTGGATTTTTTTGATCACGCTTGGCTAATGGCGAAACAGCAATTGGCACGCCGACTAAAAATCCAGGGCCAGCAAGCTTTTTGCGGCAATGCTTCCATAAACTATCAATAGCGCGTGTAATATTAAAACCATTAATATCATATTCTATTCCAAGCTCTTTTAATTTAGCTTCCATTTCTTCTAAACTAGCTGATAGAATATCAATTCCTATATGCTCTTGAACTATTTCTCTGTAATCATATCTTTCCCATGATTTATCTAAATCAACTTCAAATTCATTAATAGTGAATTTAAGAGTTTTAAAAGTTTGTTCAGCTATGTATTTAAACATCTCCTCTACTAATTTCATTCCCTTTTCATAATCAGCATAAGCCCAATAAAATTCCATCTGAGTATAATCCTGCAAATGTTCAGAATCCATGCCCTCATTTCTAAACTGCCTTCCTATTTCAAAGGTTTTTTCAAACCCGGCTACCATGAGTTTTTTCTGCCATAATTCACCCATTGAAATGCGCAGATATACATCTAAATCCAAAGCATTGTAATGTGTTACAAAGGGCCTGGCATCAGCTCCGCCTGGCGTATTTTCCAAAATCGGAGTCTCAACTTCCACAAAACCCTTGTTTTTCAAAAATTCTCTAACAGAATTCCAAAACTTATCCTTTTTTAAAATCATGTCCTTGACTTCAGGATTCATTAAAATATCCAGATATCTTTTTCTTAATCTCTCCTCCTCGTTTTTTAATCCATACCATTGGTCAGGCAAGGGCCGCAAGGCCTTTGATATCAAGCGCCAGGACTTAACCAGCAAACTCTGTTCTCCAGCCTTGGTAACAAAACAAACGCCATTAACTTCTACAAAATCGCTAACGTCAAGAAATTTAATTAAATTATTATAGTTCTCCCCTATTTCATTCTTTGAAAAAACAAGCTGAATCTTTCCAGAATAATCTTCTAAATCAGCAAAAGAAATATTTCCATGAGAGCGCAAGCTGCGCAGCCTGCCTGCTAAAACAATATTTTCTTCCTTTTTCTTTAAATCATCAAAGCTAGACAGCACATTGCCTGCTTCATATGAGCGATTAACAACAGCCGGGTATGGATTAATACCCTGCTCTTTAATCTGCTCTAGTTTTTTAATGCGATCAGCTCGTTCGCTTTGTTTTTCCTCTATCATACAAACTCAAAATATCCAGTAAATTACCGGAAGAATAAATAGTTATAGTTATATTTTAAGATATTTTAAGTTAAAAGTCAAAAAAACGCGCATTATATAATAATGCGCGCTGCAAATAATTTTAATTTAAAAAAATATTTACATTTACTATATTCACAAGATGTTAGGTATTTTATGAAGATAATACCAGATCCTGTAAATGATAAATATACTTGCAGAAACAGCTATACTCAACAGCATTCTTGACTTTAGCTAATAATACCTTTTCTACTACTGGTTTTAGCATAAAATCATATGCTCCAGCTTCTATGGCTTGTTCCTGATATGCTCTTTCTAAAAACATCATAGACATTAAAATAACTGGGATGTTCTTTGTTTGAGGATTTTCCTTAATGCGTTTGCAGGCTTCATAACCATTTATTATTTTTGGCATCATTAAATCCAAAACTATGGCATCTGCTGAGCTATCGCTCTCTAATTTTTCAATCAACTCTTGCCCGTTATAAAGCGCGATTGTATTATACCCGGCATCCTTTAAATATCTGCGAATCAACTGGGCTGTGATTTTATTATCCTCAACAACCAAAATATGAGAACGATACTCCTCAATTAATTTTTCCATAATAAATTCCTTTGTAAAAGTGCAACAATATTTATTTATTCAACTTTTAAAATCTTGTATTCTACTTCACCTTTAGGAGTCTGAACCATAATCTTATCTCCTTTTTTCTTTTCTAACAAAGCTATTCCCAGAGGCGATTCATTAGAAATTTTCCCTCCTAATGGATCGGCTTCATTAAAGCTTACAATAGTAAATTCTTTTTTTTGTCCATTAGCCGAAGATGTTACCCTAGAACCCATTCCAATATTCCCATTATTACCGCTTGGCACTACCTGAACGTTTTTCAGCAAGTTGGTAATTTCAATAATCTTTCCTTCATTAAAAGCCTGCGCTTCTTTAGCATCAGCATATTCAGCATTCTCGCTCAAATCTCCCAATTCCTTAGCTGACTCAATACGATCAGCAATTTCCCTTCTCTTGGTCTTGGTTAAATATTGCAATTCACGCTCTAGCTTTTCATAACCTTCCTGGGAAATAATTTGTTCAGACATAATATAATTTTTAATTATAACTTAATACACACTATACAATGTTTTCCAAAATTATACAAGGGTCAGCTGTTCTGGCTTATTTTCTCCAGAGATATCAATAATTAAGCTGGCTAGAATCAAATATCCAAGGCCTAATGGATGATTCAAATATGGCGTAAAGATATGAACAACAGCTAATACTGCCAAGCCCATAGTCCAAGCTAATACTAACGGCTGTTTTGAGCTGCGCTTTATAAGGCCATCATGGACTAATTTAATAATCAGGGCTAGATAAGCTAAGAGGCCCCAGAGCCCGAATTTTAACCATATATCAAGCCATCCCCATTCAAAAGCATAAGTAGTATAGCTATGGTCAGCAGTGTTCTGCACAACTCTTGGATCACTGGAAATATATGTTACAGTAGCGCCAAAACCCTGGCCAGAAACTGGATTATGCTTAATTGACTTCCATAGCTCTGGCAGCAAAGACCACCGCGAAGAAGCAGCCGCCTCTGTTGTAAGATTAGCCCTGTCAATCAAGGTAGTGGCAGAAAAATCAGCTACTGGCTCTGGATAAGGAAATTTAATAATCGCTGCAATCAAGATCAAGCTCATTAATCCTGACAAAACAATCAAGCCATTAACTGATAAAAACTTTTTTAATTTTAATTTGTAGATGCTGATTGATAATGGCCAAAAAATCATTAAGCCGATCAAGCTGCCTGCCCAAAAACTGCGGGATAAGCTGGTAATCACTAATGAAATCAATAATGTTAACCCTATGCTGTATTTAATAATTCTTTTTTTATCTGATTTTTTCACAGCCATGGCTAGTAATAGAAGGATTCCAAAGACAGCCAAAACTATGAAAATATGAGACTGGAAAAAGATGCGGAAAAAGCCGCTTTGAGTCATAGTCACCTCTCCTATGCCAGAATTCCTAACCCATCCATACAAGACAGAATTTGCTGAAAATAAATTATGAGAAAAAAAGAATAATAATATATATGTCTTGATTGCTATCCAGCTTACGCCAGCCATGACAACCTGCCACAATATTTTTAATTTCTTTTCATTAAATAGCTGGTATATAGGAAAGATAATAGCCAAATACAGCCAATTATTGGCATCAAAAAAAATATTGCTATAATTATTTCCACTGGCCAATCCGCCTAGGCCAGCCAGAACAACGCCGACAAACAGAGCGAGCCAATAATACTTAAAGCGTGATTTTAAAAACTGCAAACCTTGCCTATAGCGCAATGCCTTTGCAATCCAGACTGACATTATGATTAGCCACAAAGCTATTCTTATGGAAACAGCAGCCTGATCTGTTTCCCAATAAAATAGATACCCTTTTGAACCTATAACCAGCTCTGCTAATAAAATATATATGCCATACTTAAGATCTTTCAAGCTTACAAACAAAGTAATAATTACAATTAAAATAAATACTGCCTTATTAACATTTGGCAGAAGATATCCTGACAAAGACAGCAGCTCTGCAAGGATTATGAACAACAGAGCCCATTTAAATGTTTTAAATTTATTTATCATAATATAATAATTACATTATCTCCAATGCTAAATCCGAATTCTTCAGCAAGGCCGGCATTAACTTCAAGAACATAATCAACAGGCTGGCCTGGACTATATTTATTTGCTGGTTCAGCTCCTTCTACGGATAAGTCATTATCTATTTTAACAATTTTTTCATTATTAATCCAAATAATGTCTAAAGGAAAATTCATATTGCGCATTACAAACTCTGGTTCTGTTTTCTCAGAAAAAACAAAGAGCATTCCGCAGGTCTTGCATATTTCTTCGCGATTGCTCAAACCATTATAATGCTGCTCATCTGTATCAGCTATTTCTATTTTAATAATATGGTCATTAATTATTACTTGAGGCTGAACCATGGAACAGCCTGATAATAACAAACAGATGATTAACAAAATTTTCATAAATTATGTTTTTGTTTGATTATATTAACTGACTCTCTATACTTCTTAACCAAAGGCAGGAATGGAATATTGTAAAATATTTTGGGAATCCAGGAACTGATCATGCCCCCTGCATAAGTTTTAAACAGAATTTTGTCAATCCAAACTCCAATATAATCATTCTCCAGCATGGTAAGCCATAAATCCCAATCCTGCAGTCTTTTAATATTATTATCAAAGCCAGGGAAATGTTCTTTTCTGATTAAAGAAGAAGTATGAATATACGGCATCTGCCTTAATTTATCAGGGTTAAAAGGCCAAAGCTTGAACAGCTTAACCCCATACTTAAATGAGCTGTATGCATAACTAGCCTTAAGATTATTTTTCAAAGCCTGAATCATATCTTCAAGCATATTTGGCTGCATAACTAAGTCAGCATCGCAGAATAATAGAAATTCTCCTTTAGCATCTTGTGCTCCTCTGTTTCTGGCAGGATTAGAACCCTGGTTAGATTGAGATATGATTTTAAATTTATCAAACATATTTTCATAATTCTTAATCACTAAATCAACATTATCAGTAGAGCCGTCATTAACTATGATTATTTCATAATCCTTGCATGTCTGAATTAAAATACTGTCCAGACATTTATCCAGCTTGTCAGCCTGATTATAGATTGGGATAATTATTGAAATCATTTTAATATATTATATATTTTTTGAGCCTGTTTTTTCCAGGAAAATTCATTAACAGCCCTCTGCCTGCCCTGGTCTCCTAATCTTTGCCTTAATCCCTCATACTTGCTTAGCTTAATAACAGCTTTAGCAATATCATTAATATCTTCAGGATTGACCATAAGGCCGGTCAAGTTATCCACAACTGCGTCAGATACTCCTCCGCTCTTTCCTGCTATTACAGGCTTGCCTGCCAAAGCTGCTTCTAAATAAACAATCCCAAAACCTTCAATGTCATTACCTATGCTTCTTGCTGGCATAATAAATATATCGCAGGCATTCATCCATGTCCACTTGTCTGCTTCATTCAAACTTTTAAGAAATTTGATTTTGTTTTGAATTTCATTTGGCAGCTCTTTGACTTTGTTTTTTAAATATTCTTCATCAGGCCCAGTGCCTGCGATATAATAGACTAAATTAGAAACTTCTGCAACAATCTGAGGCATAGCCTCAATCACTTTGTCAAAGCCTTTGCGCTCAATTAATCTGCTAATGCTGAACAATACAATTCTATGCAGATTATATGCGTCTTTAAGCTTGGAGATGGCCTGCTCATTATATATAGGGCGTCCTGCAATTCCAGGATTCACTATTTTAACCTTGCCCAGCTGTTTTTGATCAATAATTTCTTTAACTTTTTCCCCAGTATAGCTGTTAGCGCAAATAATTTTATGAGCCTTGTGCAGAATTTTCTTGGCTAGCCATGCTTTTCTAGGATGAGCTAAAGCGCAGGATAAATCATAGCCATGCAAAAATACTGAATATCTAAATTTTAATAAATAAGATAAGATCCATGTTGCCGTGCCCAAAGGTAAAATATGGCCTACTAATACATAATTAATCTCTTCTTGCTTAATGGTCTGCCAAAGTTTGCTGATTGCCGGAAGCCACTTTATCAAACCAGGCTTAATTAGCTGTTTTTCATTATTATGCAAAACAGTAATATGCTCTGGATAATTCTTAACCATATTACTGTAATAATGGGCAATGCCTCCATGAAAAGGAAAATATTCTAAGGTAAATAGCAAAAGCTTCATATTATTTGCGTTTAAATGACTGTAAAATACTAATTATATCCTCCTTTTTAAATCCGCCAAGCAAGAATAGCATAACTCCGTAAATCACTGCGCCAAAGATAACAGAAATAATCAAATTAAACTCTGTTCTAAAGCTATATACAAAAATGCCCATAAACAAAGAGGCTATTAATGATTTGCCAAAAACCTTGGCAATATTCCAAAAACGATAGTTAATAATCTGCGGAACCAGGCGCCAGCCAAGGAATAATAGCAATAGGCTGGATAATGTAAGCGTAATGCTGGCTCCTATTACTTCTAATCTAGGGATTAAAATCAAATTCAAAGTTACGCTAAATAAAGCTGTAATTGCCATATTAATAGTATTCTTTTTTTGCCTGTCGCAGGCATTGAGCAATGAGCCGATTGGATATGACAAAAACATTAAAAACAATGACAGCATTACAATCTGCAATGGCAAAACTGCTTCAGCATATCCTTGTTTAAAAATTAAGATCAATTCATCAGCCAAGCATATAATTCCAACCATAATTGGCATAGCAACGATGATGGAATAATTCATTGCCCGCTCAAAAGTAATTGACAGCTGTTCTTTGTTTTCCTTCCAATACTTGCTCATAGCCGGATAAAGCGCGGCTACAAAAGCTCCTGGGATAAATTGGAATGCCATGACTATCTTGAATGGAATCTGATAAATTCCAACTGCCCTGTCATCTACAAGCTTGAATAGCAAAATAGTATCAGTAAATGTGTAAACTTTCTGAAAAATAGCATAAAGGCCGAATGGTATGGTAATAGCTATTATAGTTTTAATCATCTGCTTGTCCCATTGAGGCCATATCCTTATCTTATACTTAAAAATATTAACTAAGGCTGAGTAAATAAAATTCATTGTGCTTGCAATAACTAATGCAAACATTAACCACTCCATGCCCCAATTATAGTGAAGGACAATTAAGCTGAATATTAATACTGATAGCTGATAACCAACAGCGGCAAAGCTTTCAAATTTTAAATTATGAAAACCGCGGGTAGAAGCATAGAACAAGGTAGTAAAAGAATCTAAAACCATGACAATTGATGCAATATATACCAAGTTTCTAACAATATCGCTATACCCCCAAACATTTGCAATTATAATCACAGCCAGCCATGAAAAAATAGCCAAAGGAATTTTTAAGGCCAAAGCATTATTAAGCAGCTTAGCTGCTCTATCTTTAGTCTTGGCAACCTCTCTAGTCAGAACATTAGCAAGCCCTAAGTCAACAAAAATAGAAAAAATAGAAACAAAAGAAATGGCAAAATAAAACTTGCCAAGGTCTTCTGGACCCAGCTCTCTGGCATATATGGTGAAATAAGAAAAAGAGATTATCTTTTGAATAATCAATGCTAAGGTGAAATAAGATGTATTTTTAGCAATATTAGCTACTTTTCCTGTCATAAAGTGGAACCCTTTCGCGCCATCGCTCGCTCGGAAATGTTTCCACTGCAATGGAACCGCTTCGCTCGCTCGCTCGGCAATAAAAAATATTTAAAATCTATTTAAAGTATAGCAAAAATCAATAAAAAAACAAGGTTTGTTTAACCTTATTTTGCAAATATAAATAAAAATTAAAGTTTACTTATAAATAAATCAACGTCATAACCCAACTCTTCAACTTTTTTTATGTAACTTTTTATTACTTCTTTGTAAATTTTATGTTGGACTGTTATCTCTAACTTTGTTTTTTGACATTTGACCATTCTATGGCTTCCTTTGCCAGATATTGGCGGTAAAATAGTAAAACCAACTTTCTTAAATGCCTTTAATATTTTCTTCTGACTACTATCTGATGGATAATTAACAGGTGGCATATCTTAATTTGATTTCCTTATTAATAGGAGATATCAATGCCTCTGTATTGCAATAACGCCTAGGCACATGAAAAGAAGTAAAAATAGCATCTTTAATATTATCTTCTAATTCACCTAAATTTTTTCCACTCGTAATTATATATTTTTTATATGCATTACTTGATTCAGCCACAAAATATTCGCCTGTTTCATCTCTAACAGTACGCACAGTAAAATCTATTCCGCCATTGACTTTCAAATACTTAGTCAAACTATTAAATGCCTCAATGCCTTCCTTGCTTGGAAAATAAGATAATATTTTATAGTAAAGATTAAACATAAAATGTAGGACTTAATATTTATATTATATCATAAAATACAAAAAACCTCAAAATAGAAACTTTAATAACAACTATATAAATAAAACTAACGCTTGCTCCACTGAGGCGCGCGCCTGGCTTTCTTTAAACCTGGCTTTTTTCTTTCTTTTCTTCTGGCATCTCTTGTTAAAAGGCCTTTAGCTTTCAAAGATGCGCGCAATTCCTGATTGTATTTAATTAAAGTTCTGGCAATACCGTGCCTTACAGCATCTGCCTGCCCTGCCTTGCCTCCGCCTTTGGCAATAATGGAAAAATCCATTTTCTCGCTGCCAGTAAGCTTAATCGGCTGCATTACAGCAATACGCTGCTCTATAGTAGAAAAATATTTTTCAGCTGGCATATTATTAACAATAAGGTTGCCAGCGCCCTTGACATACAAGCGAACCTGAGCTACAGAAACCTTGCGTCTGCCAATAGCAGAAATATATTTGCCTTTAAACTTAACTGTTGGTTTTTCTGCAGTTTCTTTTTTTATTATTTTCTTTTCATCCATATTACTTGATAATTAATCTTTTTAACATATCCTTGCGCAAACGATTGTCTGGAAGCATTTTCCTTACAGCTCGCTTAAGAATATCGCCAGGATCATTTTTAAAAACATCTGACATCTTAGTTTCTTTTAATCCTCCTGGATAGCCGGAATAATGATAATATTTTTTTTGCTCTAATTTTTTGCCAGTAAATTTTAATCTATCAACATTAGTTACCTCAACAATATCTCCTATATCCAAATGAGGCTGGAATTCAGGCTTGTCTTTTCCGCGCAAAGCAATAGCTATTTTAGTAGACAATCTTCCAACTGTCTGCTCTGCAGCGTCAAAGATTTGAGTTTTCCTTTTTATTTCTTTCATAAGTTTAAACTAATTCCAGCTGGACTATCTCAGCTCCATCGCCCTGTCTTGCGCCTAATTTAACAATTCTAGTATAACCGCCTGGTCTTTCCTTATATTTCTTTCCTAAAACATCCATAGCCTTTTTAACAGCCATTGGCTGGGGCAAGACAGAGATTAACTTGCGCCGCGCAGTAAGATCGCCTGCCTTTGCAGTAGTAATTAATTTTTCTACCAATGGCTTAACTGCCTTAGCCTTGGCTTCAGTAGTTTTAACTTTTTCATAAATCAAAACACTGGCAGCCAAATTCCTCAACATCATTTCCCTTGGCTGCTTTTTTCTTCCTAAAATTTTTCCTTTCTTTCTATGTCGCATAGTTATTAATTGCATTTATAACATCATCCTTGGTTTTCATCTTTTCTGGCTCTTCAATTCCTTTTTCCTTGGCTAATTCATTTAATTTAGCTCTGGTTAATTTTGATAAATCTAATTCTTCTTTAATCTCTTCCTCTTCAGGCTCTTCTTTTTTTAATAAAGCATTGAACTGGTCAATCAGAACATTAACAGCTTGCTCAAAAGCCTGTTCTGGATTAATAATTCCGTCAGTAGTAATATCTAAGGAAAGCTTATCCCAGTTTGTCATCTTTCCAACACGGGTATTTTCTACATCAATGCCGGCTGCCAAGACAGGAGAAAAAATAGAATCAATTTCAATATAGCCGATCTCCTTATTCCTATCCTCGCGGTTTTCAATTGTTTCATAACCCATGCCTCGTGAAACAAAGATTTCCATTTCCAAAGTTCCTGCCGGATCAGTAATATGCGCTAAAAGCAAATCCTTATTAATAATCTCAACATCGCTATTGGCTTTAATGTCGCTGGCTTTGACTTCTTTTTCACCGCGGGCTTCAAGCTCTAATCTGACTATTTCATCTGTATGAATTTTCAAAGTTAATTGTTTTAAATTAAGAGCAATATCTAAAACATCTTCCTTAATATTAGGCAAAGCCATAAACTCATGTTCAGCGCCCTTGATCTTAACGCCAACCACGGCTGTGCCTGGCAAGGAAGACAGCAAGACCCTTCTTAAAGAATTACCTAAAGTAGTTCCATAGCCAGGATATAGAGGTTCAATAATGACAAATTTTTGATTTGGCTTATCGCCTTGGATAAAAGTTATATTTTTGGGTAAAGCTATTTTTTGCATATGTCTTTTTTTATCCCTCCCGGGACCATGCTCGCAGAGCATGATTTTTAAAAATTATCGTGAATAAAACTCAACAATGGCCTGGCTGTTAATTGACTGGTCAACTTCTCCTTTGCTTGGCTCATGCAATACCTTTGCCTGCAATTCAGTCCAATCCCAGTTAAGCCATCCTGGCAAATTTGCCTTCTTGGCTTTTCCCAAGGATTGATTAAAGAGTTTGTTATTTTCCTTGCTTTTTTTAATTTTAATAATATCATTGCTCTTTACCTGGAATGACGGCACATTAACCAGCTTGTCATTGACTAAAAAATTGCTATGGCTAACCATTTGTCTTGCCTGGGAGCGCGATACTGCCAGACCTAAGCGATAGATAACATTATCTAATCTAGTTTCCAGCATTTTCAAAAAATTTTCGCCAGCATTGCCTTTGCGCTTAGCTTTCTCAAACAAAATCCTGAACTGCTTTTCTCTCATGCCATATGAATGCTTGGCCTTTTGTTTTTCAGCTAATTGCACGCCATATTGGCTTTGCTTGGCACGGCGCTTAGCGCCATGAATACCTGGTATATAATTGCGCGAAACCATAGCGCACTTTGGCGAACTACAACGATCGCCCTTGAGCATTAATTTGCTTCCAGCGCGCCTACATTTTCTGCATTGTGCGTCTAATTTAGACATAATTATACTCTTCTAGGTTTTTTAGAACGGCAGCCATTATGTGGCATTGGGGTAACGTCCTTGATATAGGTGACGTTCAGGCCGTTGGCATTTAAAGCCCTGATGGCTGATTCGCGGCCAGTACCTACGCCTTTAACAAAAACACTAACCTCTGACAAACCATATTCTTTAGCCTTGGCTACTGCAATTCTTGTAATTATCTGGGCAGCATAAGGGGTTGATTTCTTAGGGCCTCTAAATCCAGCCATGCCGGCTGAAGCCCATGAAAGGACATTGCCTTCTATATCAGTTAAAGTAACAATGGTATTGTTGTATGAGGAGCTAATAAAAGCCTTGCCTATGGACACTCTTTTAATGCCTTTTTTCTTTTTCTTGCCCTTGGTTTTCTTAGCTTTTTTCTGTCCGGTTTTCTCTAATTTCTTTTTAACATCTTCAGGCAAATCTTCTAAACCAGTGATTTCTACAGGGTCTTTAATCTCAGCTACTGGCTCAGCAACTTCTTCTTTATTTTCCTCTTGTTTCTTCTCTTTAGTCATAAATTTATGTTTTCTGGGCCGCGGTCTTTCTGCCTGAACCCATAGTGCGCCGGACATTGCCTCTTACAGTGCGGGTATTAGTCTTGGTGCGCTGTCCTCTGGATGGCAAGCCCTTGCTATGCCTGCTGCCGCGATAGCTGCCGATTTCCTTTAAGCGCTTGATATTAGCCGAGATGTCCCGGCGCAAATCGCCTTCTACCCTAAACTCTTTCTCAATCTTAACCCTTAATTTATTAACCTGGTCTTCTTTTAAATCCTTGGTTCTAATGTCAGGATTAATTTTTAATTCAGACAAAATCTTAGCAGACCTTGATCTGCTAATGCCAAAAATGTATGTTAAAGCGATTTCTATTCTTTTGTCATTTGGAATAATTACTCCAGAAATACGTACTGCCATAATATTTAACCCTGTCGTTGTTTATGCTTAGGATTTTTGCAAATAACGCAAACTCGGCCTTTCCTGCGAATGACCTGGCAATCCTTGCACATCTTTTTAACAGAAGATCTAACTTTCATAACTGCGAATTATTAAATAAAGTTGAAATGGATTCTTAGAGTCTGAAAATGATGCGGCCTTTGGTTAAATCATACGGACTAAGCTGTATTTTAACCTTGTCACCAGTAGATATTCTGATTCTGTTCATTCTCATCCTGCCTGATAAATGAGCCAAAATCTCGCGGCCATTTTCAAGAAGTACCCTAAAGGAGCTGGCTGGCATTAGTTCAATGACTTCACCGACCACTTCAATGAACTCCTTAGAGTCCATAGCTTGTTGATTTTGTTTGTTCATTAAAGAAACAAAAAATTTTGGTAAATAAACTTAAAAATTTACCAAAACTGATAAATTAATAATTTTTAACATGTATATGCAGATATTATATATTTTATTTGCATTAATGTCAAGTATTTATTATAAATAGAAGAAAAATAGAAAAAATAACTAATATTACAGCAATATCCTTATTCTAGAACAGCTTTTATCCTTCTTATGCCAGCACTGCTGCTTTGCTCTTTTTTTATCTTAAAAACTCCTAAATCACCAGTATTTTCAACATGAGGGCCATTGCAAATCTCCTTGCTAAAACCATTAATAGCAAATACCTTAACCATATCATCATATTTTGATTCAAATACGCCAATAGCTCCAATCTCTTTGGCTTTTGATAATAACATTTCTTCACAGCTAACAGACAGCTTGTCTTTAATAGCCTGGTTAACTAAATTCTCTATTTCCTGTATTTGCTCATTAGCAAGCTTGTCTGAATTAGAAAAATCAAAACGCAAGCGGTCAGCTGTAATGTTGCTGCCTTTTTGATATACATGATTTCCTAAAACTTTGCGCAAAGCAGATAATAATAAATGGGTTGCTGTATGAAGCTTAGTGGTTTGTTCGCTATGGTCAGCTAAGCCGCCCTGGAATTTGTGAGCAGACGCAGTTCTAGACAGTTCTTGATGCTTTTTTAATTCTGCGTTAAAGCTATTTTTATCAACCATCATTCCTTTTTCTTCAGCCAGCTCCTGAGTCATTTCAATTGGAAAACCATAGGTTTGGTATAGGTCAAAAGCTTTCTTGCCTGAAATATTATCACAAAGCTTGCTAAATTCTTTCAAGCCTCGCTCTAAAGTTTTTTCAAACTTAGCTTCTTCTTCTGTTAAATTTGAAAATACAAAATCTTGGTTATTCTTCAATTCTGGATAAACATCCTGATAATCATTAATAACTGTTTTTGCAATCTCTGATATCCAATTTTTTTTGCTAATTCCAAGCTGCCTTGCATAGCGGATTGCCCGCCTAATCAATCTTCTAACAACATAGCCCTGGTCAGTATTGGACGGGGCTATTCCTTTATCATCACCCATTATGAAAGTAGCAGCCTTAAGATGGTCAGCAATTACTTCAAAACATTTAATATTCTCTTTGTATTTTTTTCCAGACAGCTCTTCTATTTTCTTGATTATATTGATAAATAAATCTGTTTCAAAAATATTATCCTTATTCTGCAAAACCATTGCTGTGCGCTCTAATCCTCCTCCAAAATCAACATTCTTGTTTTTTAGCTCTTTCCAGCCGTCTTCTGTCTTCTGATATTGCATAAATACAGAATTGCCAATTTCTATAAATCTGCCACAGCCGCAGTTTGGATGGCAGTGAGCGCCAAATTTTGAATCATGCTCTCTGCTAGTATCATAAAATACTTCAGAATCAGGGCCCCCTAGCTCTCCAATTGCATCGCCTCTCTGCCACCAATTCTTTTCTGTGTATGCAAAAATTTTATGTTTTGAAAAATCAGATTCTTTATCTGGATCGCCTTCTTCAGCATTAATACCAATATTTTTAAAAATCTCTTTAATAATTTCTGCAGACTCCTGGTCTTTTAAAATCTTTTCATTGCCTGCGTATATTGTAAAATAGAGTTTTTCAGGATCAATGCCAAGGTCATCTGCGAGCCAATGAAAATACCAATTTAGCTGTTCTTTTTTAAAATAATCGCCAAAAGACCAGTTGCCAAGCATTTCAAAAAAAGTATTATGCCTGTTATCTCCTATCTCCTCTATATCTTCTGCGCGAAAACATTTCTGGCTATTTATTAAACGCTTTCCTTTAGGATGTTTTTCTCCAAGCAAATAAGGCACTAATGGAGACATGCCTGAATTAGTGAATAGCAAGCTTGGATCATTTTCCGGAATTAAAGAAGAGCTATTAATTTCAGCATGATCCTTAGCTTTGAAAAATTCTATATATCTTTGCCTAATTTCTTTAGAATTCATGGTTTTTAGTATATATTATAATTTTTGGATTTTCAAGTTATTATTTTATCCCCTCCCTTATATAATCCATTAAATTTTTGTAAAATTCCAGATTATTCAATGTTGCTAATCTTTGGCCCAAGGGCTCGCCTACTTTTAATAAATAATGGAGATAAGCTTTAGATAGTGTTAATTCTGAAAAATTAGAATCAATATTAATAGCTGTCTTGTCTTTTGCAAATTTGGAATTATTAATATTAATTGCCTGATAAAAATCTGTAGTAACTTTGTCGCTCTTAATAGATTTGGCTATTATCTCTTTGGCATTTGGCTTAAATACAAACAATCTTCCATGCCTGCCCTCTCTTGTCGGAATTACGCAGTCAAACATATCAATTCCGCGCTTAACAGCTTTGAGAATATTTTCAGGATAGCCTATGCCCATTAAATAACGTGGCTTGTTTAAAGGCATGGTTGGGGTTAAATAATCCAAAACCTTGTACATCTGTGATTGAGTCTCGCCTACTGACAGACCTCCGATATTATATCCGTCAAAGCCAATATCCATTAGCTCGTCTAAGCTTTGCTGCCTAAGCTTCTTGTCCAATCCTCCCTGAATCACAGCAAATAATAATGGCTTATCCCCCCTTATTCTTTCATGAGCCTGTTTGGTCTGCTTGGCCCATTTTGTTGTTAAATCTACAGCTTTTTGCAAATACTCCTTTTTGGCTGGCAAGCAAGCGCATTGATCTAAGCAAACAGCAATGTCAACGCCTAATTCATTCTGTATTTTTAAAGCCTTAACAGGGCTTAAAAAATGCTTGCTCCCGTCAATATAGGATTTAAATTCCACTCCTTTGTCAATAACTCTAACAAGATTTTCTCCTTTTTTATTTCTATCCTGAGCTAAAGAAAAAATCTGAAAACCGCCGCTGTCAGTTAAAATAGCGTTTGGCCAGTTCATAAACTTATGCAAGCCTCCAAGCTTTTTAATCAGCTTGGATCCTGGCCGAAGCATTAAATGATATGTGTTTGAGAGAATAAGCTTGTAGCCTATTTTTTTTATCTCATCTGCGCTTAAATATTTAACAGCTGCCTGCGTGGCTACTGGCATAAAAACAGGCGTCTGTATCTTTCCATGCCTGGTAGTCAAAACGCCCGCGCGGGCGTTTTTAAGTTGTTGGGTTAATTTAAACATAATTACTGCACTACGCCGTCGCTTTCAATCATAACATCATCTTCAAGCCTGGTGGTCTTTGCTTTGTTTGCCCGGCTTATTTCATCATCAGTAACCGTATCTTTAGCTATAATCCTGGTGCCAGGCAAAAGAATCATAATCTGATTGCGATTAGACTCTGATGGAGTAATACTAATATTAAACTCAGCGTTTGGCTTGTTAGTTATTGGCAGATGATCAATTTCCCAGATTACCTGATGCGATTCTTTCTTGTATTCTATGTTGCCTGCAGTTGACTGTTCTTTGCCTTCCCAGACAACATAGGCAGGCAATTCTGCTACGATCTGGATATTTGTTAAATCATGCATTGTATTATCAATCTGCCAAAATGCGCGCAAGCTTGTGGTTTCTCCAACCTTGGGAGGCAAAGGCCCGTTGCCAACAGCAATATTATCATCATTAAAGTATCTTACCTGCTCTAATAATTGCAGATCACTGTTAACCTGGCTAATAATCACATTGCTGATATTAGAGCTATGCTCTTCTTCATCTTCTTGATCAAGCATTATTTGAAACTGCGCATAGCTCTTTATTTTGTTATCTCCTTTGTAATTGCTGTTCTGCCTGGCCTGTTCTGCGGTTTTGACCTTAATGGAAAAATCAATAGTTCCGCTGCTATCGCTGGACAAAACAGCCAAGGCAGGCAATTCAGACTTTGTCCATGTAATAGTATTGTCTTTTTTAACTCCGCTATCCCCTTCTATGCTGTCCCAATCAATCAAATCTCCTTCCAAGACAGCCATAATCATAACATCTTCAATATCATAATCCTCTTTATTAGAATAATTAATAGAATAATTAAGAGTCTGTCCAAAATCAATATTATTATTCTGGTCAGAACCGTTAATGATTAAATTTAAATTCAGATTATTTTTAACTATTTCAATATCAATCTCTTTAGTCTGGAATAAATAATATGATACTCCTAAATCTTCTTCGGCTTCTTGGTCTTGATTTGGATCATACTTGTATTCAAATTTTAATTCAAAACTCTGTTTAGCAGCTACTTTATCAGGAAACTTAAACCTTATCTTTAATTCCTGATCTTTTTTGTCAATGCCCTCTGCCTGCCAAACCCATGGCTCAACCGCAACAACCTTGTCAGAATCCTGCTTTTGGTTTAGCAATACAACATTTTCTTTTTCAGTAGGCTGAACTGTAAGCCTGAAATTATCCATATATCCGTCATTCTCAGCTTTGTAATTAATTACTATGCGCTGCTCTTCATTAACCATTGCGCTTGCAGGGCTTACAATCTCAATATCTATCCCGGTTCCAACAACAAGATTGTCAAAGCTTGCTACTTTTTTAAACTCGCTTGTAAAATTCTCTGGCTGGTAAGTCATTTCTCCTAAAATAATATTTTGCTTGTCTTTTGGCGCAATAATCTTGCCTTTGATTTTAATCTCGCCTCCGCGGTGCGAGCCTAATTCTTTAACTTTCCAGACATTATTATTCTCGTCAGGATCTGGAGAGCTGGTTAAGAAAATGAAATTTTCTGGATATTCAAGGCGTATTAAAATATTTTCAATGCCTACTCTTTCTAAATTTTGATATTTGACTGTGTAATAGAATTCTTTGCCTGCAATAATTTTTTTGTCAGATTCAATAGTTATTTTAACTGCCTCAGAATCAGTAGCTCTATTAAAATAATACCAAATTCCCATTGCTATCAAAGCTAATATCGCGGCATATCCAATAATTAAAAAAAGCCAGAACCACCATTTGCGTTTTGGTTTAATGTTTAATTTTTTAACATTAATAATCTCGCCATCATCACTTTGATAAATTTCAGACAAACCCTCCTTAATGGTTCTTTGCCTCATCTTTTCACTGGCTGTCTCTTCTTTTTCTTCTATTTTTTTGTCTTTTAGCATATAAATATATTTATTTCTTATACTCAGCAAATAAATATGCCCAGTATTTGTCAGTATCAAGCTGCTCGCCTGCTGCTTCTGGATAATGCCATACTGTTTCAAGATCCTGCTGCATATCTAAATTATAGTAAAAATTGGTCTTAAGGGCTCCGGGCTGCTTTTGAACCATCAAAGTGTAATTATATGTCTGGTCTGGATTAATCATGCTTTTCAGCTTGTCAATAATATTTTCAGGAGCTGGCTGCTTGATTATCTCAAAAGGAAGCTTGTAAGTTAATTTAATAATAGTAGTATCGCCTGGATCAACCATTGACCAGTTAGCAAAGACAGTTTTGTTGTTCTCATAATATATCTTAGTGCCTGTTGATTCATCAATCATTGCCTGCTCTTCTTCATGAAACAAATCAGGATCAGTCTGCCATTCAGGATCTGGCTGTTCAAAGTATTGTCCGCCTGGCTGTCTAAATCCAGACGCAGAAATTAAATGGCTGCCTGCAGGCACATAAATGCGCATCCAATCAACATTTCTAAATCCTGAGAACTTTTCGCCCCTAATGCTTTTATGCTCGCGCTCAATAGTCAATTCATTCACAATAGTTCCGTCTAACCTTATAGTGCTGTCTAAATAAATCTTCTGCTCCATGTCGCGATCGCTCTTGGCTCCTGCAATATTTGTATTAATTACTGACAAATAATCCATATCAGTATTCTTGATTTGTCCTCCCCAGTTTAATTCATTAACCTTGTCTTGCAGCTGCTCATCAGTAAAGTAAAGCAAAATATGCTTTTCCTGCAAACTGCTGTCAATTACATCAATCAGATTAATTAATTTATCTCTATCCAAATTATGCGATATTTCATCAATAATCCTAGGCAGCAAGTCACCGATTATCTTTTTGGGCTCAACAGTCTCATCTGGCTTTTGTTCAGCAAATTCCTGGACTGTCATTAAAAAATTATCTGCGCCAATCACAACATCATAATCCTCTGTCATATCAATAGGGCCAATCACCTCAAGCAAACGCTCTAGAACTGTCGGAGTCAAGCTAATAACACCGTCTACAGTCGGGCCATTGCTCTTTTCATAAAACCACATGATTTTGTTCGCGCTGGTCGGCCAGTCTGGCCACCAGTTGCTGTCCCAAAAATGCCACAAAGGATTAACCAAATGCAATGGCTTTGGCGCGGTTACTAATACTCTTAATCCTGCCTCAGTATCATATGTTCCGCCCTTTGGAGTATCTATATTCTTTATCTCGCCTCTGCTAAAATCAATAGTTCCAAAGCTTCCCATAAATCCTCCACTAGCCCTCATTTCTGTATTATTTTGAAATATTAATAAATAGCGCTTGTCATAATAATCACCCAAGAATATCTGCAGATTATCAGATATGTCCAAAAGTTCTTTTAAGCTGGATTGCAAAAACTCGGCCTGTCCTTTCATGGCAATGAATTCATCATGATATTCTTCTGGTATTACATTATAGTTAATTTGATTAATTTCTCTGTTCAAAGCTATGGCCTTAATTAAAGCCTGGTGCCCATAGCCGCTAAAATCATCTAATACCTGGACAAGCTTCTTGCCTTCTGTATTTACAAGAAAGCTGTCAACCGCAGCTGCGACATTAGCTCCGACTTCTGAGGCTAATTGCCCTGCCTTGGTTATATGCTTGCTGTTCCCGGCAAGCTGTATAGTATGGCTTGGAGCAATTTTAGCTAATACAAATAATGAATCATTAATTACTTCTAATTGATTCTGAGCATTAATGAAATTAGCGCTGGCTTGGCTAAAACTCTGCCTTGCCTGAATAAAATCGTTCTCTTCAATAGCTGATTTAGCTGAAAAAAGCTCTCCAATAGCTGCCTGTGATATATTAATAACCTTGCCTTTTAATTCATTAAGGAATTGGAAGTCGCTATAGAGCTTGATTGGAATAATAAATAATAATATTAAAACAGCAAAGCCAAGCGCTGGTTTTAGAGAAATTCTTGGATTTAATTTAATGCGCTTAACACTTTGTACTGTCCTTCTGGGCAAAACCCTTGCAGAGCCAATTGATATAGCTGCTAACTTTCTTGTTTTCTTTATGCCCAAATTAATCTGCTTAAACGGCCAGATTAGCAAGCCATATGTTAATGTCTTGAATATTATTATAAATCCCTTGAACAATAATATAGCTCCTGCGAATATTTTTTTAACTGGCCAGATAAAAATACGGCTCACAGCATAGCCAATGTTGATTAAAATCTTTGCAACAGCAGGCCAGAATATAGCCTCGCGATGCCTATGCTTGGTTATTTTTTTAAACAGCCTGTATTCAAATTTGCCCAAAGCAATAGCAGACTTAATCAATCCGCTGAATAAGCGGATAATTGTTAGCTGGCTTAATGCTTGCTTGTGGCGCTTCATAGGATTTGATTATATATCTCTTTTGTCTGGCGGGCGCATTCCCACCAGTTATATCTCTTAACTCTTTCCTTGCCCAGCTTAATCAATCGCTGGCGCAATTCCTGATTCTCTATAATCTTTTCCAAAGCCTGCTTTATTTCCTTTTCATTTTCTGGGTCAAAGAATAATGCGGCTTTGCCTAAAATCTCTGGCATGCTAGTGCGGTCAGAGCTGACAACAGGACAGCCTTTGGCCATTGCTTCCAATGGAGGCAAACCAAATCCCTCATACAATGAAGGAAATACATAGGCAATAGCTTTCTGATACATTACTTCTAATTCTTGATCAGGCACATAACCTGGAAAGACTACTGAGCTATGCTCTGCCTGTCCTTGTATCCACAATCCAAGCTGTCTTGTCTGATCCTTTAACTCGCGATAGAAATGATCTTCTTTTCCAACTAAAACCAACCTTAAATCAGGCCGTTCTTGGATTAATTGCTTAAACACTTTTACAAGCATAAGCAAATTCTTATGCGGATAAGCATTGCCCACATATATTAAAAACGGCTTATCTATATTATACCCTAAAAGCGTTTCCTTGTCATTGAGTTTTGATGAAAACAAGCTATCATGGCCCTTGGCTAAATTAGACACTCCTTCATATGTTACAGCTATGCGATCCTGCTTTATATGAAAAGTCTTAATTAAATCTTTTTTAGTATATTTTGAAACAGCTATAATCTTCTTAGCCCTCTGGACTGTAATCCAAATATTTATCCTGTAAGCTAAATTTTTCAGCCAGTACATCCATGGGCTTAAAGTAGTCGCCCTCTTTGTTGGATGCTTGATTAAAATCAAATCATGAATAGTTACTACAAACTTGACTGGACAAAATATTGGCACATTAAAATGCGGGAAGTGAATTAAATCCAAATTTTGCTTAAGAATAATTAAGGGCATCTTTATCTGCTCTGCTAAGGTATACCATCTTGTATTGGCTCTGACCTTTTTAATTCTATGCTCCTGACCTTTAGGAATTTTAAATTCATCATAATTATCCTGATTTAAAAAAATAACATATTCATTAACTGTATCTATCTTAATAATATTATCAACAATTTCCTGGGTATAGCGACCAAGGCCCTTGCCAACAGGACCATAAAATCGGGCGTCAATGCCAATGCGCTTAATTGAAGATTTTAATTTGTCTTTCATGCAATTATTATATCACAAAACATTGCTGTTTTAAAATATTGAACAAACAAAAAAACGCTTTTAGCGTTTTTTTAAGATAATTATTGTATAAATTTATAATAAACCCCTAAAATATCCTGTAAATGTCTGGCTGGCTTGAATTTTTGCTCCACAAACTCCCTGGCTTGATAACCCATTTTCTTAACTTTTTCAGGATTATTCAATGCCCAATTTATTTTTTCAATCAAATCTTCTGATGAATCATGCTGGAATAATAATCCAGTCTGCTTGTCTTTAACAACTTCTGGAATGCCTCCAATCTTAGAAGCTATGACTAGCTTGCCTAAAGCAGCTGCCTCTAAATTAACCAAGCCAAAGACCTCATACCATTGAGACGGCGCAATGACTGCATAGGATTTTCTAATAATCTCCTTTAATTCATTATTATGCTTAGGGCCCATTATCTCTACCTTGCCTTTTAGATTTAAAGCGTCAATCTTATTCTGAATAGCTTTATGCTCTGGGCCAGAACCGATTATTTTTAATTTAATGTCCTTGATTTCAGGCATAACCTGAACTAATTTATCAACGCCCTTTTCTTTGCTTAGACGTCCGAAGTATACAAAGTAGTCTCCTGGCTCATAATCAGGCTTAAACTCATTAACATCTATATAATGATGTAATATTTTGATTTTATTCTCATCTACTCCCCATTCAATTAACTTGTTTTTAACAAATTCAGTAGGAGCAATGTATAGATTAATATTTTTATGATAAATATTCCAAACTTTATGGTGCAAATACATCTCTATGCTAGCTAACAAACTTTTGAACAGCGAATTTTTAAAGCATTTTGTTCTTAAACACTTGTAGTATTTGCCTCCTTTACATTGTTCACATATTTTATCACGCGCAAACATTTTGTAATTTGGACAAACCAGCTTGTAATCATGCACATGCATGACTACTGGAATATTTTTTTTCTTTGCAACAGGCAGAATTGAAGGAGAAATCTGATGATAAATATTATGAATATGGATAATGTCTGGCTTAAAATCTTCTAATAATCTTTTAAATTTCTTAGCTGCTTTAAAGTTGTAAATTATCCTGAACAGATATTTAAATCTAAAGCTGTTAAAATCAATTTTAGAAACAAAATAATCTTCAAATTTGCTTAAAAGATTATTTGAATCGCGCATGCAGAACTTAGCTACTTCTACGCCATGCTTCTCAAGCATCTCTGACAGATCTAAAAAATACTTGTCAGCTCCTCCGCGCAGATAATTAAATTTGTTAACTTGCAAAACCTTCATAAAATCGTCTCATTAAACCAAGATTTATCCAAAATATGATATTAAAAAAATTAGCTTCCAAATATGGCTGGAACAAAAACGCAATCAAGCAGAAAACTGCAATGCCTAATCCTGCAAGCCTTAAAACAGATAAATTGATATCTTTTGCCTTTTGTTTAAATACATTTTTGATTAAATTAAAATAGAAGGAAATAAGGATTATAAAGCCTAAAATGCCTGTCTGCACAAAAACAGCAAGCCAGGAATTATGAATATTGCGCACTTCTACATAATCTCGATAATACCCCATGTCTATGAAAATCTTCTGGCCAAATCCTAATCCAAGAAAAATATTATCTTTGTATTCTTTCCAAACTCCTTTCCATACTGTGCTGCGCCATGCAATGCTGGAATCAGACGCGTCAACTACTGAAACAGCTCTGTTGACTAATCTGTCCTGGGTTTCAAGCATGTCCTGGCTAAAAGAAGCAAAAGGGAAAAGATTAATTAACAAAATGATTACTGACAAAATCATAACAGCAGCAGCTATGTATTTGGCTATTAATTTTCTAAAAATCTCTTTATGCTCTTTGCAAATAATAATATACAAAAATATCAAAGCAGCAAACATGGCAATCCATAGATGTCGCATTAAAGAACCTGCAATTCCTATTGCAAAAATTGGAAGCAAAATATACCAGAGCTGATTTAATTTTGTCTTTTTAAATAAAATGTAGCTTAATCCTGCTAATGAAATCAAACATAAATAAAAAGCATGGTCAAAGTCTAAAATTCTTGAACCTTGTGTAGATAAAGGAGTAATATATGTCCACAAACCCTGGCCAACAATAAGTCCATAAATTATGAAAGGAATAATTATAATTGAGCCAAAAATAATGAATTTGAAAAATCTCTGCAATTGCTCCTTGCTGTCAATTAAGAATAATGTTGCAAAGTATAGCAAGGGATAAAAAATGTAATTCTTAAACGAGCTAAAGGCTGTCAGAAAATCTCCGTCTAAATAGAAAATGCTGATTAAAAAATACACGGCAGTTAAAGCCATAAAGCATGCTAACAGCACGTCAGCCAGCTTTAGCTGCAATTTAATCTTTCTTCCAACCAAGCTAAGCCATATGCTGAACAACATGCCAAGCATAATAATGTCTGCGAGATAAAGCTTGTACTCTACTTCATTAATCCAAAAAGACTGCAAAGTAAAAAACTTAGCAAAAATTAATGTAAGCGCTATTAAGGCATATAATCCTCCCCTAGGATAAATGAATGACAATATTAAGCCAGCTAATGCTATGATAATATAGAAAAAGAGATTAAATCCTAAAGTAAAGTTGATTAATAAAAAGGCAGAAAATAATGCTATTAAGCAAATAGCTGTAATTGCTTCTTTTTCTAACTTAATTTTAGCTAAAATCTGAATCATAATTTATTATTTAATGACCAACTTTAACATAAAAATTAAAAAAAGTCAAAATAAAAAAGGCAAATCTATTTCAGAATTATTCTGATTAAATTTGCCTTTGCTTTTAAGGATGATATTCAATATAATCCCTAAAAATATCAAAAAGAGCAAAGCTCCTGCTTTGCAGCCAAGCTGGACTAACAATTACATTTTCCTGCCCTTTTCCAATAGCTCCAATATCTTCTAACTCCTTATATATTTCTGGATGATTACAATGCAGTTTTTGGCAATTAATTCTGATAAAACCATTATTGTAATTTTTCCAATCAACATAACGGATATCATCTTTAGCAGGATATCCCATTATTGGCTTGATCTGTTTATGTTTTATGATTTTAGGTTTGGGCTTATCAAGGATTTGAAAAAGAAAATTAGGATCTCCATCTTCTCTTTTACCGTTACGATAGGGGATAATTTTCAAATTTTCTAGATCAATCACATCTCCTCTCTTGTTGTCCTCTTCCACAACATCAAAATACTTATTATCTCCTTCGTAATTAACTTTTAACTGAAGCCAATCTCCATGACGCCGATCAATAATAGCATAATCTTTCCCAAGTTCTACTGGAGTAATAAATGGCACATCATTAAAAGGAAATTTAGTTCTCCACTGCCAGATTTCTACTACTTGATCCCTAAGATCTATCTGCCAGCTTAATTTGCCAATATATGGCAAATTATATTTATTCTTAACATGGCTACTATCTTTTGAAAGATAAAACCCAACACTATATCGTACTGGCTTGTAGCCTTCATAAGCAGGCCCTGGAATAGCTCTGCCACTGCGTTCTTCAGCCATGAAAAAATTTTTATCTGACGGCTTAAAAAACAGTTGTCCTTGAATTTCTACAATATCCACTGACCAGGGAACTTTAATAATATTATCATCATCATCTACCTCAATCTGGCCAATTTGGAATAGCGGATCTTGTGAAGTTCTGACATAATCTTCATAAACATCGAGTTCAACAATATCATCGTTAGATTCCTTTGCTGAAAAAATTGGTTTGTCTGACTTATATCCATAAGTTGTTTCCAAATACTCCTTACTGATAATGATATTACCTTCATCATTTTTGGTAAGTATTTCTGTGGTGCCACAGCTTATAGCCAGCATTGGCATCAACAACAGCAAGAAAAAAAATCTTTTCATTAGTAAAACTCCTTAATTAATTTAACAATTTTATTATTTTCGTTAATTAACAATATCAATAAAAAAGTAAGCATTTATCTCTGCTCCAAAGACAACCCGTCGGCTCCAAATATTATAGCTTCCCTCTTGCAATTTAACATACACCTTTCCTAATTTACCCTGTTTAAAAAACGGAGTAATTTGAATTCCAAACTCTGTTAAAGTTTTAAAATTATCAAAATCATACATGATAATTCCAGTTCCAATGCCAAGCGACGCTAAAAAATTCTTCCCAATTTTCAAGTCCCATACAGCTATTTCGCTGCCTATTTTAAGATAATGTTCATAAAGCTCTGGGTTAATACTCGCCCATTTAGAGTCATTTTTTACTTCCAATGGAAAAACATAATTAACATAAATCCAAGTGTCATTAAACCAATTATCCTCGAATTGCCTGCCATGAGTACGATAACCTAATCTAATAATACCGGTTATAAAGTCAGAGCGATCTGAAAGTCCAGAAGCTACAGTTGCTGTGCGCTGCACATGGCCTGCGCCGAAGACAAGGCAAATATTATAAGATTCCCCTTTAAGTATAATGTTAGGGCCAATCTGCCAACCAAACCCAGTTTCACTAAAAGTCATGTCATTATACCCTGAATTGCTAACAGAATTCGCATGAACATGAATTCCTAAACCAACGTTTCCAAAAAAATGAACATAATATCCATTAAGATACTGGCCGATTCCGCTGATTTTATCACTATTAAATAAGCTTCCGCCAACTGTAAAATTACAGTTTTCTGAATAAAAAGCTTTATTAGAACCACCTGAAACATTTGTTGATGTCCCATCCTTAATCCTTTGGATTTTCTTTTTAGGATTAGCTATAGTTGCCTGCGGCAACTGCAAACTGGCCAAACAGAATATGGCCGCCATAATCAATAACCGAGAAAACATTATTTTTCTCATGATAAACCTCTGAATTGTTAATAAAGTTTATTTATATTCAATTGTAATGTACAAAATTATTAATTTAATTTTGCAGCCACTAAGCTGCAAATTCAAATAAACAATTATCTAAATAACTGATCTTCAGAAGGCCTTTCTTCTGGCCTGCCAAATAAATCGTCAACTATGTCAGTCTGCTCTGGCTCTTCCATAGGGCTATCCAAATTCAAGGGCCCTATCTCTGGTTCAGGATAATCAAAGCAAGTCTTTTCTGGCTCTTGCTCTGCAACAAGCCAGTCAGGAGCTATTGGCTCTTCAGCAGGCATAGCTTGTTCAATCGTATCATCAACAGGATCAGGAATCCAGTCATAAATCATTCTTTCCTTTTTTCTGCTGAAAAATCTAATATCTTTTCTGTCAGGAAACAAATAAATGTATGACAAGCTGAATATAAATCCAAGGAAAAGTCCTAAAATTAGATTAAGAGCAACATTTGGCTTAACAGGATAATTAGAAGTAATTGGCTCGTCTAGCAGCTTAATCTTAACATTATTCATTCCATGGTAGTTAATATGCTGCGTCATTAAAACATGCCCGACAGCCCTGGCAATCTGTTCTGCCTGCTGTCTGTCCTTATGATAGGCGGCAAGAGAAATGATTCCTGTGTCGCTAATAGCTTTAGCGCTAATAGTTTTATTCCATTTCTTGCTCTGTTTCTTAGCAGTCTGTCCAAAATAATCCTTGTCAATATTAAAACTGGCATTTATTACACGGTTGTAAAAAGAGCCAGAATAAGTAATCTTGGCCAGTATTCCGCTCAAATATTCGTTAGAACGGGCTGCTGCATACGGATCAGGGCTTGTTTGGCTAGAACCCTGAACTACAAGAAGCCTAAGCTCAGAACTGTACTTAAAAGGCTGCACAGCAGTGAGCACAAGGGCTATGACTAAAAAAGCAATAACTAAACTAATAATAGTTTGCTTTTTTCTTTTAATCAAGCTAAAAAAATCATTTAATTCCATAGGATTTATTTAATATTTTTTTCTTTATTTTAATACAAAATCCTATCATTTTTTAATAAAAAAGTCAATCTTAAAAACAAAATTGACAAAATTACAATATTGCTTAATTATTATGCTAATCTAAGCTTAAATTATATTTTTTTAATTTTTTGCAACACTGCTTAAAATCAGGAATAGTTTGTTCCACAAGATGCCAGAATTTTTTTGAATGGTTTAATTCTGCTAAGTGGCACAATTCATGTACAATCACATAATCTACCAAAGAAGTTGGCAAGAATATTAATCTATAATTAAAATTCAAATTTTTCTGCTTAGAGCAGCTGCCCCACCTTGTTTTCTGATTTTTAATGGCTAGCTTGTTAAACTTAAACTTATACAGCTGGTTATAGCAACTAATTCTGTCATTAACCAAGCTTCTGGCCTGTTCTTTGTATTTTAAATAATTTGCCCGAGTGTTTTTAATCAATCTCTTGCCCTGATTTTTTTCAAACCATTCCATTTTTTTCAAAATCCAAATTCTCTTTTGTTTTAGAACACGCTCAATCCTGTAATTGCTCAGTAATCCAAACGGAACAGTAACAACCAGCTTATTTGGATAAACAGTCAAAGACAAGCGCTTAGCGCGCTTGTTTTTTCTTACAGTATAATTAACAGATTTTTTTTCTAAAATAATTTTAGCCATTTTGGCTTGTTTTAATTGCCTGCAATATCTGGTCATGAACCAAGGCATTACTAGCTACCATGTCCTTGCTCTTTAGCTGCCATTCATTATTATCAAAATCAGTCACTTTGCCTCCAGCTTCTCTGACCATTAAAATTCCGGCTGCCACATCCCATGTATTGGCTCCTGGAATAACCAAGGATTCTAAACGGCCGGCCGAGACAAAGGCTAATTCAATAGCAGCGCTTCCAAGCTGGCGGCAGTCAAAACCATGCAGTTTTTGCTGGCTAAAGTAGCTAATTATTTTTTCAATATTCTCTTCATCATATCCATGGCAAAAAGCATTTAAAACCTTGCCCTGGCTAATCTCTGATACCTTGATTGGCTTGTCATTAAGAAATACTCCCTTATCTTTAATCGCTATATAAAATTCTTTTAAGACAGGCGCATAAATTACACCAAGCACAATCTCTTTTTTAAAAAATAAGCCAACAGAAATAGCCCAGATTGGGTTATGCATTGAAAAATTAGTAGTGCCGTCAATAGGGTCAACTGCCCAAAGCCAGTCTGATTCTTTCTTATTAGCGCCCTTCTCTTCTGAGAGAACAGCATGATCAGAAAAATTTTCTTTAATAGCAGAAAGAATTATTTTCTCTGATAATAAATCATATTCAGTTACAATCTCATGCAATGATTTTAACTGAACTTTGCTCCTGTCAAAAGTCTTAAACTTTTCAAACAAAATATCGCCAGCTTCCATGACTGCTTGACTAATTACTTGCTTATGCTGTTCTAATTCCATGTTATTTTTTTACTTCAAAATATGCCTTAGGATGGCTGCATGAAGGACATTGCTCTGGCGCTTCATTTCCAGTATGAGCATATCCGCAATTTCTGCAAACCCAAACAACTTCATTATCTTTTTTAAACATAGTATTATTTTCTATATCATCCAAAAGATCTCTATACCTATCCTCATGATTTTTCTCAGCATTGGCAATAGCTTTTAATCTATTAGATATTTCTAAATAACCCTCTGATTCTGCTGTATCAGCAAATTCAGGATACATGCTAGTATATTCATAATTCTCTCCAGCAATAGCTGATTTTAAATTTTCCTCTGTAGCGCCTAAAATAGTCGGGACTCCTGCATCAACTTTAATTTCATTATATGCGCTATCTTCTTTTTTTAAGCTATTAATCATGCGCATAAGCCATTTGGCATGTTCTTTTTCCTGATCTGCTGTTAAAGAAAAAACAGCGGCAACCTTTTCATAACCTTCTTTCTTAGCAATACTGGCATAAAAGGTATATCGATTTCTTGCCTGGCTCTCTCCAATAAAAGCCTTTGCTAAATTGTTTATTGTTTTTTGCATATATTTATAGTTAATTATGTTCATTATTATTTTAATACAACATAACAATTTTGTCTATGTCAAGGCCAAATAGAAATGTCATAGTTGGAGCCATTTAGAAATGTCATACTTGACTAAATTTGTTAATTATTTTTGAACTAAAATTGGCTGTTCTTTTTTCATCTTTCCGTATAGAAACTGCCTTCTCCATGGATGATCTATCGGAGGTATATATGAACCCTGTTTTTGTTTCGTTAGAGCTGGCAGTTTAATATTAATTTCCTTTCTCGGCCTTTCTGGCAGGACAGTGTAATTTAGATAATAATCTCTCAAACGCAACTTTATGGATCCGTCCAAATGTTCTTCAACAATTATCGAATCCTTTTTGTAAACAGTAGTCGGCTGCTCTCGGTCTAATTGAAAATATCTAGTTTTATACATCACTGTGTAATCATTATGCACTATCCTTTGCTCCTGGACCGAAAATATCTGCAACAATTTTTCTTTAATTTGTTCACCTAGTTTTTTATGCAGATTCTTTCTCCTTTTTGGCGCAACCGCGAATTTAGCATTAAACTTTGGAATGTATTCTATCAGAAACTCATTAGCCTTCTCAGCAGTTGCAATCCCTGCTAATCTCAACTCTTTAACCAATCTATCCTGTAGAGTCTCAAACATTCTCTCAACCCTGCCCTTAGCCTCTGGGCTATATGCCGTAATTGGTTTAACACCTGCCTGATTCATAGCTCTTTGAAACTGCGTTATCATATCCTTGTTATCTACCGCATTTCTATGATTTATCTTGTAAGTGCTGAATTTATCGAGGTATATTGACAATGGCAGCCCATTTTTCTCAAAATACTCTGTCCAGAATTTAAACACCGCGACTGTACTTTCATTAATATCAAATTTAGCATGAGTTATCTTTCCAGTAGCATCATCAACAGCTAACAACAGACAACTTTCTTCCTCGCCGAACCAAATATGATATGAACCGTCAAACTGCTGCATCTCGCCATAGTTGTCTTTCCTGGCTCTCCAGACATGCCATTTCTTTGATTGCTTTCTCAGCTTAACTTTCCATAGTCCCAGATTTGTCATAATGCCCCGAACAGTTTCTTTGCCCAACCTTATATTATCTACTTCATCTAATTTTTCAGCAGCAAATGTAGGACCAAAATCATAGTATTTATCTTTTAATAATTTCTTTGCTTTTTTGATAATATTTGGGTTTAATTTCCTGTTGCCTGTTTGACCCCTGCCTTTATGGATGAGTCCCTCAGCTCCGTGTTTAGCTACTTCAGACTTTAACCTCTTAACATGTCTCACAGATACCCCTATTTGTTTAGAAGCGTCTGTGCCGTTAATCCTGCCATCAATTAAATTCTTGATAATATCATATCTAGATAGTTCTTTTCTTGACATACATATTAGTTTTTGTGACATAATTTTGTTTAGTTTAATTAATTATATTAACTAAACAAATTATGGCACAAAAATTAGCAGGTATGACATTTCTAAATGGCTGTACTATGACATTATCATTTGGCTCCGACAATAACAATTTTGTCTATTGACTATTAAATATTATTATGCTATGCTTTTATCATAATTCAATAAAGTCTTAAGTATTATTGTTTTCATTAATGCTTGAGCATACATTAAATGAGTAATCAAAACTATTCCAATGACCGACAAATGGTCAAGGGAAATTGGACTTGTTCACAATGCGGGGCTACAATTACTGAGCTTCCATTTGAACCAGATGGAGAAAGACCATTATTTTGCAGAGATTGCCACAAGCAAAAAATGCAAAACAGTCCAAGACGATATTAAGAAATAATTAAAAGATTTAAACTATCTTCAATAATATATTTCTAATCAAAGAAATTGCGCAATTAGGCGCAGTTTTTTTGTAGTTATTTTTAACAAAAATCAGCTATTTATGTTTATATTGACAAAAAATTTTTTTTATGTTAGTATTAAATAGTTAGTTTAATTACTATCCACCCCTGGTTAGGGGCGACAAATATTAAAATTGTAGAGATAAAGTCGAATTTCTACTTCTTAGTATTTACTTAATTAGATTTATCTTTACATTTATATGCAAGGAACAATAAAAAAACTGACTGAAAAAAACTTTGGTTTTATCGCTCAAGATGGTGATGAAGATTTATTCTTTCACGCCAACAATTTGGAAGGTGTTGCTTTCAATGAATTAAGCGAAGGAGACGCGATCACATTTGAGATCGAAAAAACTCCAAAAGGCGATGCCGCAGTCAATGTTAAAAAAGTTTAATACTTTTATAATAAAAACAGGCTCAAATTTGAGCCTGTTTTTATTTGCTCTCAAGCTATGCTCAGCTATTTCTGCCAAATATATTTAGCCATCTTCCAGCTATATTTAACAACAATTAACATAATAAAGAGATAAATAACATATTGCAGAATAACAAAAATAACAGCTAATAAATTAATAGTTATACCCTGGATTGAAGCATTAATATCATGAACAAAGTTTTTAATAGCCATTTTCCAAGAATCTTTTAGATTATCAACATCAATATATTTATCTTTATAAATATTAATATTGAAATAAGTATAGTCTAAACGATCTAATTGATTGGATTTAGCTATAGTTAAACGATCTAATTGTTCATTAATAGTTATTTTTTCCTGAGTTAAACGTTCAATAATTTTAATTTTACTATCAATAATTTTAGCCAAACTTTCCACATCTTTAGTCTGTGTAGCTAAATTCATAATTTTATCATAGGCATCAATTGCATTTTCTAAAGTTTCCTCAATTGACTGTTTTTTCTTTTCTAGCACCTCAACTTCATTGGTAAAATCATCAATTGTCTGCTTGATAGTGTATGAATTTTTTGATAGTTCTTTTGGATCAAGATCTTCAATAATATCTAAAATCTCATCTGCATTATCATTCTTAACTTTAAATCTGTAATCACAACTATGGCCGTCTTGTTTATTGGCATTTTCAAAAATTACGTAGTCCTTTACTTTAAGATCAGATACTATAGCGCAAGTTTCATCTAAATGAGCTGTGTTGATTAAACCATTGTACTCAGTTATTTCAAAATCTTCAGCATCATCACCAGTTGCGTGGCCCTGAGGAGGAATAATACCATATGCCGTATTACGTATTGATAGGCTAGTATCGCCCCAACCGCCCATTTTTTCATCTATGTCGCTAGACTCCATAGACTCCATTGCCATTTCAAAATCATTAAATCCACCCATCCCTTTATTATCAATGTTTGTTTTCAGAGTAAGAGAATCAAAAGAGCGTCCCACTATATTAAATAAAAAAACAATAACAAAAATAGCCACTATTGCTAAACCAGCCACTTTTAATATAGCAATTGGTTTGAATTTAAATTTTTTTAAAAATTCCATAAGTTTTTAATTAAAAATAATTTTATATGATAATTATAGCACTTTTAAAATAACAAAAAAAGATGCTTACTATTAGATTAGAACTACATAATAAAAAGCCATAAAATTAGATCCATGAAAAGGGAAAAATATTTTAGATTTTGTCTTCATCTTAAAAACTAAAGCAACTGGAGCCGCTCCCATATGGTGTGGGTTCATATATAACTGATTTAACATTTTTATTAATAGTTACAGTAGTTGACAATTATTTTATTTATACAAAATTTGCATCATCTAAAATTTCTATTACATATTTATGCATTTTTATTAAAGTTTTTTTAGTATATTTAACATGAGCTTGAGCTTGTTTCATAACATTTTTATCTCCATCAACAAGTTGGGAACTAAAAGTATATGTTACATATCCGTACTTCTGCCCTCGATAATCTGCACGATCCAGTAATTGTTGTATTGCTTCATCATCCTTGAATTTTTTTCTATTCTTTTTTATTAATCTGTACGTGAAGGGATTAATACTTGCCTCAACTATTGCAAAAATTCTACTGACCTTATCATCTAAAATTCTTGTTTCAATACATAATCGTATTTCTGAATATGGCCCAGTCCCTCCCCATAATCCATCTCTTTGTTTTTGTGTTATTTCCATAAAATAGCTTATTTTAATATAAAGTCAGCATTTTTTATTTGAGGTAATAAGTGAGGCCGTCTATTGTGTTGTTGGCATTTGGTAGTGCATGAGAATGGATGGTGGCGGAAAATATTACCAAAAAATTGAAGTACACTTTTTATATTATTTATTATTTTATTTCTAGCGGCAGAGATTCTTTTATAAACTGTTCTATGTCTTCTCTAACTAAAAGCCTTGATAAATTTACGTTCTTTATAACAATAAGAAGTAACAGTTCTGCCTCTGGCTAGAAAATTAGCAAAACCCAAATAATCAAACCTAATAGTATTATTCACATTTAGATCTTTTAACTTATGATATAGATTGCTGCCATCTATATATATGGCAACTCTCTTGTTTTTCTTATTATCTTTTTGTTCCATAGTTTGAAAAAACCCACTGTGCCCCCTCGCGGGAACAGAGTGGGTGGTTTTAGCAAAACAATGGATAACTACTATAAACAACAGTTTCAGTGAATAAATTATAGTATACTATTTAAATAAAAAATGTCAATAGTTATCCACAACTATAACTATTATATCATTTTTAAAACATTAAGTAAAAAATTGTTCATGTACAAGATGAGCACATAGTATTGACATAAATTTATCATTATACACTATCATGGCTGACAAAAAACAACAAAAAAATATTAAAAAATGGCGATTTGGTTAATGTTAATGCAACTCATAGAAGAGCTATTATTCTTAAATTGGTAATAAATTAACTAGCCTTAAAAGCCCGCTTTCTGTCATTTTCAGTTAAGTGCTGTTTTCTTAGACGAATACTCTTGGGAGTAATTTCCAAATATTCATCACCACTCATAATACTCATACCACTCTCTAAAGTTAATTCCATGGGTGGTGTTAAACGAATAGCTTCATCAGCGCCTGAGGAGCGCATATTAGTCAACTGCTTACCTTTAATAGGGTTAACTACTAAATCATTACCTTTGGCTACATTGCCAATAACCATACCTTCATATACCTCTGTATTAGCGGTCACATAAAGAATTCCTCTGTCTTGTAGATTAAAAAGAGAAAAACCAAGTGCCTTGCCAGCAACCATAGAAATCATAGAACCAACCTCACTCTTTTCAATCTCACCAGCATAAGGCCTAAAATCAATAACTCGATTATAAAGAATACCTTGGCCACGTGTGTTGACCACAAATTCATTACGATAACCCAATAAACCACGAGTAGGAATTTCAAAAATAATTTTAACGTCACCGTGCTCTAGCTTCATTTCAACCATATTACCGCGACGTTTGGCTAATTTTTCAATCACTATGCCAGACATTGTTTCAGGAACAATAACTGTCACCTCTTCAAAGGGTTCTAGTTTAGTGCCATCTTCTTCTTTAATAATAACCTGAGGCTGAGAAACTTGCATTTCATAGCCCTCACGTCTCATATTTTCTAAAAGAATAGCAATATGCATTTCACCGCGGCCATAAACCTTACAATAATCAACATTAGAAAAATCAATCTTTAAGCCAACATTAATTTCCAATTCTTTTTCTAATCTTTCTTTAATCTGACGATTAGTAATAAATTTACCTTCTTTACCAGCAAGGGGTGAATTATTAACTAAAAAATTCAAAGAAATAGTTGGCTCATCAATACTAATAGCTGGCAAAGCCTCTTGCTCAGCATTAGCACAAATAGTTTCACCAATATAGATATTAGGCAAACCAGCTATCATAATAATATCACCAGCCCCTGCTTCAGTAACTTCTTTTCTAGTTAATCCGTCAAAGGTAAATATTTTAGTAATTTTACCAGCCCTATTACCGCCTTGAGCATCTTTAATAATTACATTCTCACCTGCTTTAATTAAGCCTTCATAGATTCTGCCAATAGCTAAACGACCCAAAAAATTATCATAACCTAAATTAAACGGCTGGACACGTAAAGGCTGATTACAAGCCTCTTCACTAGAAGCAACTGGGACTTCTGCTAAAATAGTATCTAATAGCGGAGTTAAATCTTTAAATTCATCATCTAAGTTAGCCTTGGCCACCCCCTCGCGAGCAATAGTATAAATAGTAGTAAAATCAAGCTGTTCGTCATTAGCGCCTAGATCAAGGAATAATTCATAAATCATTTCACTGACTTCATCAGGTCTAGCAGCTGGCTTATCAATCTTGTTAATCACAACAATTGGTTTTAATCCTAAATCTAATGATTTTTTTAAAACAAACTTAGTCTGGGGCATAGGACCTTCTTGAGCGTCAACTACTAACAAGACTGAATCAATAGAACGCAAAACACGTTCTACTTCTGAGCCAAAATCAGCATGACCTGGCGTATCAACAATATTAATCTTATTATCTTGATAATAGACTGAGGTATTTTTTGAATAAATAGTAATACCACGCTCCTGTTCTAGAACGTTATTATCCATACTGTCACCCTCGCTAGACATGCCTGTTTGACGCATCAAAGAATCAGTTAAAGTAGTTTTGCCATGATCAACATGAGCAATAATTGCAATGTTTCTGATTTTCATAAAAAAATTAAAACCGCCTAAATAGCGGGCAAATAAATAATAAATTATCTTTAATTTACGTAAATACAATATAATACATTTATTATCTAATGTCAAGAGTGTAACTATTGTAACTGTTGCAGAGTTAATGTTACTTTTTTTCAGGAATTATACAAAGTGCAATTAAACAACAAAAAACACCAAATTAATGTCTATTTACAAAAAGTATAATCTATATAATTTTCTCGAATTATTTTTTTCCATGTGGCTGTTTCGTTATTCCCGCCAATATCATCTTTATGATAGACAAGTAATATTTTAATTTCCCTGATTTTTTTATGTGCAGCTATAATACAGCGATTTCCTGATTTTTTTCTAGAATACTTAGTCCCTGCAATACGAAATTCTGTCTTGCAAATAGAAATATCATTTATGCAAACGATTTCATCGGCTATGCCTGTTTCTAATAATGCATCAAGGCGTTTTAACTCCTCTATGATACCTTGCCATGTTTTGTCCCAAAAACTTTTATATTTTTTCTGAAATTTTTTTATATAATGACGTTCAGCGTATTTTTCTGTAATAACAACATAATTAGTAGACATAAGCGGGATCTTCTTGGATTATAAGCTCATATGGGATAACCTCATCTAAAGCGCATAAACGATATGGCAATTGTTCGTGTGTAAAATCAACTATTTCTTGTGTTTTTTTATTTTTCCATTTTTTTGCTATTTGCTTTATGAGGTATTTTTCTTCTTTTGAGAGTTTATTTAATTGTCTTCGCTTTGAGCCTTCGCCTTCCCTAATCAAAATTATACCGTCATTGCTTCGGTCTATGTTTACCTTGCCTTGTTCTTCTAATTCATCTAAAGCACGGAAGTATGAATCTGGCACAGGACCATATTTAATTCGTTTGTACTGCATGCCACTCATACTTTGCATTTTTTCATAAAACCATGCAAAATCAGCAAGATATAATAATTTTGCTAATTTAGTTTTAGGTATTTTACCATCGCTATTTGAACTAGCAACGCGTAAATAGGCAAGCAGCATTTCTTTATATTTTTCATAATCTGGTGCTACACCTGTTTCCATATCTTTCAAACTAATACCAAAAATATCAGAGAGTTTTTGTGCCTCTGATAGCAACAATTCTCTCTTACCTTGTTCAACAGCAATATATGATGTGCGAGAAATCCCTAGTTTATGAGCGATTTCCTGCTGGGATATTCCTTTTTGCACACGTAAAGATTTTATAAATTGTATATATGTTTTAATCATAGATAATTACTTAATTGCTTAACTAATTATACTATACTACACCATAATATACTTGTCAATAATACTGACATGTAATTATACGCAATAATGACATAAATTTAGGTATAAAAAATCCCTGCTTTTCTCATTGTGAGATAAAACAGGGATAAAGTGTCATCTGTGGGCAAAAATGTTTTAAATTTTGTCTTTAGCTTGAGAGCTAAAGTAAACTGGGAATAATTCTATTATAAGATAGAAATGATAGAATGCGGTTAACTATGGTTAAGACTAGCCCTTGACTTATTTATTGTTTTGGTATACAATATAAATATTAAGACGAAAAGGGTCCCTGAAGTCGTAAAAAACTGATGGCCCCCTTTTTATTTATATTCAATTAAATGTTTTATATTAATGAGGTAATCAAAGAATTTCCTCGTTATTTTTTTATAAAGAGAAGAAGCAAATTCTTTATTTGGGAATAATATCTTTTCAAATTTATCTTCTTTAATTAAAAAATCTACTAACATTCTATAATCACCATCACCAGATACAAGAACAATTTTATGAAATTGTTCTTTGTAATATAATTTTTTCATTATTGTAAAAATAATATCAGAATCCACATTACCTTTTTTCTTTCCTAACATTTTAGTATTATGTTCTCTAAATTTTAAAATAAAACCAGCAGCTTGAATTTCATCATAAAGTTCTTCATTTATTTCATTCATATATCCTAAAAAATAATAAGCTTTATCTACTTGATATTTTTTAGATAAATAATTACGGAACTTAACTAAATCAACTCTCCATGTAGGTTTATTAGATCTAATTCCCATGTATAAATTTTGCCCATCAATAAATGCTAAATTATTTTGCTCATCATTATTTCTTACCATAAAACTATCTATTTTATTTATAACTTTATATTAGATTAAAACAACAAAAAATACCAATTCAAAATTAGTATTTCTTAAAAAGATTGGCTCGAACCGAATTTTGCGGGAACGGGAAGTGAGCTTGAGCTTTATTAAACCCTTTAAAATATTGGTTGAGATGGCGCGTAGTTTTAATGGAGTTTACCCTACGCACGTGGCGCGTGCCGTTCTGCTCTCAACCTTGGATAAAATCCGAACCTATTTCGCGACCAACACGGATATCTAAGTTAAATCCCACTCCGCGTCTCCAGTTCACCGCAAAGTCTTGCGGTGTGCAAAATCTAAAACATTTTTACCCACAGATTTTTTATTTATTCTTGGGGCGCGCTTTTTTTATTAAGGAAAGGGAAAAATATTTTAGATTTTGTCTTTAGTTTAAGAACTAAAGTAAACTGGATACGCTCCCGCCAGCGTTGGTGGGGTTGATTTAAATTGACTTATGTTAAATATGCTTTTCCAATAAACACTAAATACAGAATTGTTTGAGTAAATAAAAGACCTGACTATTCTGCCAGGCCAAAAAAAATTAAAATAGTTATACTATCCATGCTCGAAACCGTAAACATTAAATCGCTTTATCATTGCCTCTTTTCCTTTTTTAATAAAACTTTCCTTAACATCATCATTCATTGAAACAAAAGCTGTTAATTTACAACTCTTGCCATTGTTATCAATATGTGAGTCCATTGTGTCATAGATAGTCAACATTCCAATACCAGAATATCCAATCTTATGACCAGAAAATACTACATGTAATTCCATCTCTCGAGAAAAAGATAATTTAAACTCAGAAATAGATATTATTACTTCTACTTTCATTTTATTACCCTTTTTAATGATACAATTTAATTTCTGACTCAATGATATCATATTTCAATAATTATGTCAATACTAACAAAAAATACTAACAAAAAATAACTAAATTTAGCTATTTTTTGTAAATATTCTCAGCCCCTTTGAAATACTCCCCGAAAGGGTGGCGCGTCCTTGTCTGCTCTCAACCTTGGATAAAATTCGAACCTATTTCGCGACCAACACGGACAAATGAGCCAGGCTGCCCTCGGCGGGCAGTTGCCCACCCAGCTCCTCTAGTCCACCGCAAAGCATTGCGGTGTGCAAAATCTAAAATATTTTTACCCACAGATTTTTTATTTATTTTTTGGGCGCGCTTTTTTATTAAGGAAAGGGAAAAATGTTTTAGATTTTGTCTTTAGTTTAAGAACTAAAGTACTGGAGACACTCTGACGGGGGGTGCGGTAGGAGGCGGTTGGTGGGGTTATAATATCACATCAAAACAAAGGTTAATTTGCTAAAAATTCTTTTGCTTTATCTAAATCTTGCCGAAAATTGCTTACGTTAGTAAAAACTGAATCAGATGATTTTAAATAAGAAATAAACTTGGAAAAATTTTCAATATTCATAGAAAATAAATGGATATATTCCTGAAATATATCCATTGTATTATCTGGAAGCTCCCTCTCATACTCGTATTTATCTGAAACACGAAATTCTCTATTACATTTATCTAACTCCCTCTCAAGCTTCTTTAAAAAATGTTCATATACTTGTACATCTATTTTGTTTTTTTCTTTTAACTTTAGATATGATGTTGCCATAAAAGCATAATTAAATACCTCTGCTTTATGGCCTCCATTAAAAATTTTTCCATCTCTTTTGTTATGAATAATCGGATTTAAAAAAGCATGATGGGTTTCATGAAATAAACATCCCCACAAATTTTTCGGATATTCTCTTTGAATATTTCTATTGTAGATTCCCATTTTAACGATATGGTAATTGCCTTCAACTCTATATGATGCGCTACCTGTCGAATCGTCTAATTTTATATTTATTTGATCATAATCCCATACTTGACCAAAAATTTCTTCAATGATTGGAAAAGCAACCTCATCAATACAATCAAGGTATTCTTTCAGTTTTTTCACCGCTTCAGTATGCTCTGAAAATTCCGCTATATTTTCAATAATATAGTGTTTTGTTTGCATAAAATTTTATTTTGATATTTTAATTTGTATCTTATGTGCTCGGGGACAGGGATTTGAACCCCGATTCTCAGGACCAGAACCTGATGTCCTACCATTAGACGATCCCCGAATATTAGCCAACAATCTTTCCTCCAAAATTCTTTAAAACATTGTTTATAGCTTCATTATTAGTATTATTAACAACATCTTTGTCATTATTATTACTATTTATTTCAGTTTTGTCAACAATACCATTTTCAATTATTAAATTCTCATCAAGCAAAGCTTTTATTGTCAACTTTGCTCCATAAATATCAGTTAAAGCTGATTCTATTAAATGCTTGGTTTCTGTTTCACTAATTCTGTCTTTATGAAACTTATGCCTAAATGTCAGGCAAACCTGGCTTCCTTCAATGCCAGATAATCGGCAGCTTTTTAAAATAAAAGACAAGGAATGATTATTCTGCTTAACACGATTCAAAAATTCAGGCCATTTTGCAGTAATCTCATCACTTGCTTTAGGATTAGTAGAAATTGGCTTATCTGCTATTTTAACTGGCGCAGACGGCCTGGATGGCTGAGCTTCACTGCAAATTTCAATCACAGCTAATTCTAATGGCAATTGGGCTATAAAACTGTCTTTAAGCTGTGGCTCTGCTTTTATAAACCCATCAATATAGCGCATGAGCTGATTAATGTTTAAGCCCTTGTTAACCTCTACCATTCTGGCTTCCAAGCTTTCTCCAAGCTCTAAGCCAAAACTTACAATCAGATTAGGATTGATCTTAGTTAAAATCATCTGGCGCAGAATTTCAATCAAATTCATTGTAAAAACTTTTAAATCAAAACCATCATCAACTAATTTATTAAGTATTCTAATAGCTTTGCCAGTATCTTTTTTAGATAATGATTCAATTAAGCTGATTACCTCGTCTAAATCATTTCTAGGAATAACCAATTCTGCCTCCTGGCTTGTAATCTCTAGATTCTTGCTGCCAGAAGTATCAATTAAAGCCACGATCTGGCCTAACAGGCTCTCTGCGTCCCTCATATGTCCGCCAGAATAGCGGGCAATGCCTTCTAATATTTTCCTATCCACCCTTATATTCTCATTCCTTACAATGTATTCTAATTTTTTAACAATATCAGTAACGCTGATTTTTTTAAAATCAAAGCGCTGGCATCGCGAAATAACAGTAGTTGGTATCTTATGCACTTCAGTAGTGCATAAGATAAAGATAACAAAAGCTGGAGGCTCTTCCATGATTTTGAGCAAAGCGTTAAAAGCTGGGCTCGAGAGCATATGAACTTCGTCTATTATGAAAACTTTAAATTTTAAGCTAACAGGACTGACTCTGGCATTGGCAATAATATTTTCCCTGACATTATCAACGCCAGTATGGGAAGCAGCGTCAATTTCAATCACATCTAAAGCTCTCCCTCCAGTAATCTCCTGGCAGGAAGTGCATTTGTTGCATGGTTCAGCATCGCCTTCTTTCCTGTTCTGACAATTAAAAGCTTTAGCTAAAACTCTAGCTAAAGTAGTTTTGCCAACAGCGCGAGGACCGCAGAATAGATAGGAGTGGGCAACTTTGCCTGTCTTAATTTCCTGCTCTAATGTCAGCTTAATATGATTTTGGCCAACAACTTCTTCAAAATTTTGCGGCCTGTATTTTCTATATAGGGTAGCCATAGGATCATTTTAACTATTTGAATAAAATAAATCAAGCCAAGCAAAACAAGGCAAAGCCTTGTTTTACAATATGATTTTCTTGAAAAAACTAGAATTTTTTAATAATATTTTCCACAGCCGCCCATTTAGACTGTCCGTCTCTTGGAATAAGGATTATAACCTCATCATTTATATCTCCCTTAAAATAAGTAACGCTGGCATTAAGTACGCGCCAGCGCCTGTCATTAGCAGATACATAATACTCTCCAGTAGGACCCTGCTCTAATTTTCCAACCACGCGGACTCTTTCTATGGGATTAATCTGTTTGTAAACAAAGGTTCCGCGCTCAGTAATAATGAGCTTAAGCATGTCGCCTTCAACCAATTTTGACTTTGAAGCATAGTTGACAGGCACATTGTATTCTTTTCCATCTTCTGCAATCATTTTCTCTCCATTGAACAAGCCCTCAATAATCTGATTACTGTCTGCTGACAATTCTGGCTTTATCTCCTGGCCTAAGCTTATTTTCTCTTCCTGATTGCTAGACACATAAACTGTTAACAAATCAGACAGCTGTTTTGCAGTATCCTGCAAAGTATTGGCTAGCTTTTTCATCATAGCCACCTTGCTCTGCGACAGACTGTGAACATTCTCTTCTGGCTCTTGTTCTATCTTGGATTCAAACAGAATTTTTTCCTCATTCTGAGGATTTTTGTTTTCCATAGTTTTGTTTTTAATTTTAAATTCTCTTTTTTGTATTTGTGTATTATATCATATTCTTTAAAAAAAGAAAGTATGGTATAATGATAATAAATAATAGAGGGGGAGTTATGTCTAATTATCAAAAACTGAGCAGTAAAATACAGCAATTAACTATTAATAATCCAAGAACAAACTACAAGATAGACTGGGTTAATATAGTTGAAGCTGGGAAAAAAGAAATTGAATACTTGCGAAAGCAATATAATTTTGACATGCATCATCTTAATGCCTCTTCATGCAATACATTTGCCCAAAGGCCGATGATTGAAGATGCTGGCAAGTATGTATTTTTAATCTTTCATTTTCCAGTACTGACTGACGGCGAGATTATTAGCGGCGAAATTGAATTCTTCATAGGGCACCAATATTTAATTTCTCTGCATAATAATAATATTCCAGCAATGGCTGATTTCTTTAATACAGCCAAAAAGGACCAGACAAGCCTGCTGGCATATGAATCTGAATCCTCTGCTATGCTTCTTGTTGATATTCTTGAAAAATTGATTTCTTCAACATATGATTTGCTTGATGAAAACAGCAAGGAAATCCATGAAGTAGAAGAAGTAATATTTGCGCAAAAACAAAAAGAAGCGGTTTCGCAAATTTTAAATCTGCGCCATAATATTATTAATATCAGAAAAATCCTTCAAAACCACAAAAATATTCTTAAAAAACTTACTGAACTTAAAAGCTCTCTGGTTGACAGCCAAAAAATAAAGGAAAATTATGAACGCCTTGTAGAACATTCCAAGCGAATCTGGGAAATTCTTGAAAATCAAAAAGAAATTATTGAAGCATTGAACAGCACTAATGAATCTATGCTAAACAGCATGCTTAGCAAAATCATGAAAACTTTGACTATATTTTCTGTAATTGTCTTCCCATTGACTTTGCTGGCTGCTATCTTTGGAATGAATGCCATTAACATGCCTTTTGTTAATGAAAAATACGGATTTTGGTACATTATTGCTATTATGCTAATAGGCTGCGGATTTATGCTTATCTGGTTTAGACATAAAAAATGGCTTTAATTGATTATTAAAAAAGCGGTTAATTGCTAACCGCTTTTGTTTTTAGCATTTTTTTAATTTTTACTTTGTTTTAATAATAATTTTTCCTTTTCTAATTTTTGTGTAATATTACTAATTGTATTTTCTAGCTTCTTTTTTGTTTTTTCAACATTCTCGGGGCACAATGATAATGTATTGTGCAATGCTTCTTTTAATAACAAAGAAATTTTATCATGTATTGGTAAATAATTTAATTTTTTGTTATTAATTCTAATTATTTCCAAACCATTAAGCAAATTTCCGCGATGGTGCGAAATATTGTAAGGAGTAATTTTTTTAAGATTTTCCTCTAAAATAGACTTACAATATTTAACATTATTACCAATAATTTCGTATTCACAACACTTAGCCGTATTGGCCATAAATTCCTCCTAAAAAGAACAAAAAAATAAACACAAAACTTATTATAATAAACAAATCTATTTGCGTCAAGGCTGCTTATATTGTTTTAAAATAAGCTTAATTTCCTTTAAGCTATTTGACTGTACTAATGCTTTTCTCATAATCTTAGCCTGTGGAAAACCTGACACATACCAACCTAGATGCTTCCTTATTTCATTAAAACTAATGCCTGACTGCTTAGAATATTTTTGAGCAAGCTTGGCATGCTCTAACATTATTTTAAATATCTCATCCCTGCTTTTATCATGCTTGCCGTATTTTATTTCCTCAAACAGCCATGGACGGCCCATAGCGCCTTGCGCAATCCCAATACCGTCAGCCCCTGTCTTTTCAAGCATTAATTTAGCTGATTCAATAGAATCAACTCCTCCATTAGCCAGAATAATTCCTTTAAAATGGTTTCTGGCTTTTTTAATAATCTCATAATCAACTGGTCCAACAAATCCCTGTTTAAAACTTCTCCCATGTATCATTATTGCCTTAATATCCAAGTCAGACACATTGTCTAAGAATTCTAAACAATTTATCTGTCCAGCCTGTGAACGAATTTTAATAGATACTGGCAAATTAGTGTTAGCAATAGTCTGTTTAATAACTTCTTTGGATAATTTTAAATTTTTAAACAGTTCGCATCCTGCAGTCTGCTTAATTACCTTTGGCACTGGACAGCCAAAATTAATATCAAATCCCTGAGCCTTATTAGCTAATATTTGCACTGCTTTA
>JBDRKN010000021.1:0-4396 GCA_043813955.1 bacterium
CGGATCTAATCCTGTAATGGTTACTGAATGTCCTGTCACTTTAGTCTCATCTTTTTCAGTAGACCAGGCATATCCGTAATTAGGAGCTGATTCGCCTGTAATATCAGAATGAGAAACAGTATCATAAATCACTCGTGAAGTAGCAGACTTGTTTGTGTTCCATGTGATAGTAATTTCTGTGCCGTCAGCCAAAGCTCCCTGCTCATTGCTTATAATCAACCCAGGGATATGGCCTCCTCCTCCGCCTCCTCCTCCGCCATTATCATTAGCGCATTCAGAAATATTAAAAGTACAGTCAGAATTGCATGTTAAAGTTCCTTTATCATAGCCCTTGCTGGAACATGACTGTTCGTCTAAATCACTGCCATCGCATTGCTCATCATTATTTTTAATCCCATCACCGCAATATGGTTCTTCGCCATTTCCGCCTGTATAATGGTTGACAAAATTATTCATTTCAGAGGATATGCCTCCGATTACATGAATAGACCCTGGATTTAATAATTGAGTCCAGCTGTCAAGTAAATCTTCTGTAAGCATATATTCTCCAGGAATGAGATTAATAAATTCAAAATAGCCGCTTTGGTCAGTAGTAGTTGAGCTAATTGGATCAACATCTGAAGAATTAAATAAATTAATAATCCAATCTGATAGGCCTGTCCAGTCTTCCGTAACTTGATCCCCGTCTGCGTCAGAATACTTATATCCGGAAATTGAGCCATAATCGCCTGCACCACAATCATTTATAGCTCCAGGAGTGCCTAGATCAGTGGCTCCCTGGTCCCAGTTTACTTGAGTAGATGCAGTACACCAGCTATCAGCTACTGTTCCATCACCAGGCACGACTTTTCTCTGCATGGATTTCTTTATATCATCTATATCACCATTATCACCATCCAACGGTAGCAATCCATCCCCAGCAGTATCAATTATTTCTTCATCGCAAACTAATTTAATCTGCAATTCAGTATTATTTAATGCAAAAAAATTAAGTATATCTTGTGTTTCAGTATTAATGTTTGAATCATCTATATTTTTACGTGATATTACTAAATAACTATTGGCAGGAATTGAATAACCTGATAAATCGTCAACTGAAATAATAGTATCATCATCAACATTAATCATATCGCAACCAGTTAAATCTACTGTATCATTAGTCATGTTTCTTAATTCCAGCCATTCATCAGTAGAGCTAGTTTCAGTGCCCATCCACATTAACTCGTTTATAATAATATCGCCTGGTTCAATACCGCCGTTTGTATATTCAATACTACAACTAGCAGAACAGCCGTCTCCGTCTTCAGTATTGCCATCATCACATTCTTCACCATTTTCCAAAATTCCATTGCCGCATACTGGTGGAGCTTCTTCAATCTGACAAATAGATGAACAGCCATCGCCATCATCTGTATTGCTATCATCACATTCTTCTCCGTCCTCCAGGATTCCATTGCCGCATACTGGTTCGCCAATAATACATTCAGACCAGCCAGAACAATCTTCTAAACAAGTCTGGATGCCGCCATCGCATGTTTGAGTATTACCGATTTCGCAAACCTCTTCAAAATCGCTATCCAAAATTTCATTGCCACAAATTGGCAAATAATTAGCAAAATCATAATCAACTAAATCTTCTCCTTCTAGAAGCTCAATATTATGTAAGTCCCCAGTTGGATAAGTTTGTACAAAGTCTATACCTGTACCTCCTTCGCTAATAGTATAACTCCCAGGCAGCAAACCAGAGAATTGATAGCATCCATCTTGATCTGTCTCTTGGTCCAGGTTAGTATTTCCATTTGTCAAATAAATAGGCCAGCCAATAATTGTGTCTTCGCCATCATCAATAACACCATTGTTATTTACATCATCATATTTACATCCACTAATAGAACCATATTCGCATAACTTAGTAGAAATTGAATTATATACATCTTCTAAATCATCACTAGTAGGAGCAAAGTAATATTCGCCGCCAGTAATATTCGCGATATTTTGCAACATTGTTTCATTAACATCACCATTAAATCCAATAGTAAATATCTTGTATCCTAAAGCAAGCGCTTCGGCAGCCTTAGCTTCAGCATAAGCTACATCAGCTGGATCTTCTCCAGAACCGTTGCCATTAGGCTTATTAGCCTTGCCATCAGTTAAAAGAATCATTACTTTAGCTGATTGATCACGGCCTGAAGTTAGCTCTTGGTTACCTAAATCGATAGCATCGCCAATGTTAGTAGCGCCCTCAGCGCTTAGACTGTTAACTGCTGCTTGCGTAGCACTATGATCATTTGACAAGCTTTTGTCCAAAGTTACGTCAGAGGCATAGGAAACCAAAGCTGACTGGTCATTAGTGCCCATTAATCCAAGAAAGGTATTGGCTGAATCCTTAGATGACTGCAGTTTGCTTGGGTCATTAGGCGTAAATGTTATTGGATGATTTGGATCATCCCTCATTTCGCACCATTGCTCGGTAACATCATAATTAGTTTTGTAATACTCTCCTGTAGGCCACCACCATTTGCAAGTTCCCGTTACCATGCTGCCTGAACGATCCATAACTAAAACTACATCTAGATCATAGTTACAAAGAGCGTCATCAGCCAAAACATTATCAGGCAAAACAAAAAACACGCCAGTCAAAGACATGTTTATTACAAGTGCGAAGATAATAAAAGAAATTAGACCCCCCTTAACCCCCCTTAACTGTTTTCTCAAAATTGTTAACATATTTTTGAGGATTAATTAATTTTTAAAGAAATTATATCATTGTAAATTATTTTCTAGACCTGGTATTAGTTCTCTTACCTAAATAAAGAATGGAAAAAACAACTACTATAGTGATAATAATAATTATGCCAATAGCATAAAGGCCTTTGTTCAAACCAGCTGGCTCTTTTTCATCTTCTGGGGCTGAACCAAGGTTAAAATGAATCCTTTTCTCCTGAATAACCTCATCATTATGTAGGATATCAATCTCTGCCCTGACCTTTCCCTCTTTTACTTCTTCACTAATTGGAACAGAAATCTTAGGTATTTCATGAGTTGCTAAAGGCTTGACTCCTTTTTCCTCTGGATATGGATGGATTACATTGTAAAAAACTTTTTCTCCCTGCTTAATAGTTATCTGGACTTGAGGCTTGATAATTATATTGCTTTGGTTATGATAGACAATGCGCAGATTAAAAGTTTCGCCCAAATCTAAATCATACTTTTCTGGGATTATAGAGGCGGTAAAATCAATTACTTCTTTATCAGTAACATTAATAGTCACATTTCTTGCAATCTTCTGCTTAATGGTTGTTACTACATCTCCATCGCTTTTATCAATATCTGGCTTATTCATAACACTCAATCTTCCAACATACTCTCCATTAGCTATATCTTCTGGAATGTTAAATGCAGCAATAATCTTTTTCTTTCCATTAGGTTCTAAAATTGTTTCTTCAATAGCATTATCCAAATCATCCTCCTCGTAAAAGCTGACCCATTCCTCTATATCAGACTCTGCCATCAATTCCACAATTTCTTCTTGATCCTTGCTATTAATTAATGTCAAAGTTTGACTAAATTCTTGCCCCCTTAAGGCATTATCAATAACAATTGGCTTTGTGATCTGAGCCAATGCTAAAACCTGCAAAGGGAATAATGCGATTATGGCTAAAATTAAAATATTTAACTTAACCAAATAATTCAACTTTCTCATAAGTTAATATAAATTGTAAACATTATACTAACTTAGCAAATAAATTCTTATCTGTCAATCAAGGGCGGCCATAAAGGCTGCCCTTGATTTTTATACCTGAATTCAGTATTTAATTAATTATCACAAATCAAGAACTTAGTATACTCTGCGCCCAAAATCATTTCTCCGCCAAAGTTGTCCCATTCCAAAGGAAACTTATTAACCAAGATTGAGAAGTCCATTTCCTCTGTATGTGATAATTCTAAAGTATCAGATAAGACAACGTCCACTTCGTATGGATCAAAAACAGTAAAGTCAGCGTAACTGCTTACCCTAGCATCCCATTCTACGTTCCACCATTCTCCGCCATTTACAGTCTTGCCAAGTCCCATATCATCCTGCCAGATAGTCATATTGAGTCTGGTATTGCCGGTATTCCTTACAGTTGGTGTTTCACCACCGCCATAACTTGGATCATATGGATCCCAAGTTCTATCACCGCTGACAATCTTGTGAATACCCTGTCTTACTTCTCCATAGTTGACATTAGCAAAGTCAACTTCAAAAGAAGTTAAAGGAAGATACTCAAATTCATTAACTAAAGGTTCGCCAGCTGTACTAGCAAGGTCAACAGCATGAACTCTTACTTCATACATACCTGCTGGGTCTTCCCACTTAAGGCTGGTGTATTTGCAGTATAGTGCAGCAGTCTGC
>JBDRKN010000022.1:0-11434 GCA_043813955.1 bacterium
AATAACTCAATTAAAGTAAAACCTTTTTTATTCATATTCTCACCCCCTTTCCCAGTTGTTTTAATGTTTGCAAACATATTATTTTTTTAATTTTTAAACAAAATATATTAATATAGTTAATTCCAATTAACTTGTTGATAACTTTATTATACCATTTTTTAAAAAAGAACACAATATTTTTGTCAAATCTAGAACTGGCTAGTCAAGCTGTACATTGGCAAAATAATAGCAGCTGCCATTAAGCCAACAGCAACACCCATAATAATCATAATTACCGGCTCTAGCAAAACCATTAAGTTTTCCAAAGTAGCATCCAGCTCTTTGGTATAAAAAGCATTGATTCTTTCTAAAACAAAATCTAATTTGCCTGTTTTCTCGCCTACAATCATCATTTTAGGCACCATTGAAGGAACTTCTTTGCTCTTGGAAAAAACTGTGGAAATTGAATTTCCCTGCTCTACTTCAATGATAGTTTGGCTAACAATTTCCTTGAAAATATTGTTTGTAACAATGCTTCTGGTAATTTTTAATGCATTGGAAATTGTTACTCCGCCTACTATAAGGGTGCTCATAGAGCGGGCAAAATGAATAATATTCATTTTTTGTATTATTTTTCCAAAGATGGGAAGACGCAATGCTATATAGTCAATCTGCTTTCTGCCAAAAGGCTTTTTGGAAAAAAACTTAACAGACGTTACAAGCGCAATAACAAATATAATTACCAGCCACCAGAAGTTAACAAGAAAGCTGGATGTGGCAATTAAGATCCTTGTCATGATTGGCAGCTGGCCGCCTACTTCCTCAAAGATATCCACAAGCTTAGGCACTACAAAAATCATCATCAATATGCCTACGGTAATCATGGCTGTTAGAACAATTGCCGGATACATCATTGCATTCTTCAACTTTTTAACAATATCATAATTCTTTTCTTCCTCGTCTGCCAAATATCCCAATGACTCATCCAGCTTGCCTGACTTTTCGCCAGATCGAACAACGCTTACATGGAAATCAGAAAAAATACTTCCATGCTTTTCCATAGAATCTGACAAGCGCTCTCCAGTATCAACATCATTTGAAACCTCAATTAAAATAGATCTCATGCTTGGATTTTCAATTTGGTCTGATAAAATGCGCAATGACTGGGTCAAGGTAATGCTTGCAGAAATTAATACAGAAAACTGCCTAAAAAAGACAACCAGGTCTTTAGCCTTGACGCGGTTAAAAAAACGGTTAAAATGATGCTTAAAAAGCTGATCAGATAAGGACTTTCTGACTGAAATAATCTGATAGCCTTTTTCCAAAAGAACATTCTCAACCTGCTGCTCGCTGGCAGCCTCTATGGTCCCTTGTTCTTTTTCATAATCTTTGTTTACTACTTTGTATTTAAAAAAAGGCATATATTTAAGTTTGCATTACGCGCTTTACTTCTTCTATCGTAGTAACCCCTTGAAGAATTTTTATCAACCCATCCTGCTCTACTGTGATAAATAACTGATTTTTAGATACTATTTCCTGTGTAAGAATTCCTCCTTTGTTAATAATCATATCCTTTATTTCCTGATTAACATCAAGGACTTCAGACAAAGAAACTCTGGATCTGTATCCGCTGTGGCTGCAATGTGCGCATCCTACTGGCTCATAAAAGACTGCTTTGGAAAAATCAAAATCAGGAATTTCTTTTTTTAATATATCTTCTGGTATAGCTGCAATTTTTTCTTTAATTTCAGCTAAAACTTTCTCTGGCAGCTTTTTTTCTTTTCTGCAATCAGAACATAGCCGCCTAGCCAATCTCTGTGCAATGACCATGTTAATAACTGAGCCAAGCAAAAACGCTTCAGTATCCATGTCTAACATTCTTGGAACAGCGCCAATAGCATTATTTGTATGCAAAGTTGACAAAACTAAATGGCCTGTAAGGGCGGCATGAATAGCTAGTTCAGCAGTTTCATTATCTCGAATCTCTCCAACCATCATAACATCAGGATCCTGGCGAAGTAAAGAACGCAGGCCAGTAGCAAAGGAAAAGCCTATATCTGGCCTGATTTGAGACTGGTTAACTCCTTCTATGAAATATTCAACAGGGTCTTCCAAAGTAACAATATTAACCCCCACTTTGTTTATAATATGCAAAAGAGAATACAAAGTCGTGGTCTTGCCAGAGCCAGTAGGGCCTGTTACCAAAATAATGCCTCCTGTCTTCTCAATATTTTTATTAATCTTTTCCAGATTAACGCCAGCAAAGCCTAATTCCCCTAAAGTCATTACGCCCTTGGAAGTATCTAAAATTCTCAGCACAACTTTTTCCTGGCCCATTAAAGGCAGGACAGATACGCGAAAATCAATGTTATTGCCATTTATTTCCATCCTTATTCTGCCTCCTTGCGGAACCCTTGTTTCGTCTAATTTTAAGCGTGACAAAACCTTTATGCGGGAAACAACGCTGTTGTGGATATTAAGCGGCAAGGTCAAAGAACTGTGCAAAATACCGTCAACCCTGTAGCGCACTCTAGTGCTGTCAGTCATTGGCTCAATATGAATATCAGAAGCTCCTGCTTCTACTGCATGCTTAATGATTTCAAAAACAATCTTGGCAACAGGAGCGCTTTTAACTATTTCCTCAAAATCAATATCTTTCCCTTGTTTTTTTTCTTCTGCTATATCAGCCAATTCTTCCTTTTTCCTTGTTTCCAAGGCGCCGGAAATTTCCTTGCTGAATTTCTTGTATTGCCTGAAAATATTATTAAAGCTGCTTGGGGAAACAAAAAAATAATCAACCTGAAAGCCTTTCTTGGTGGCTAAGAAATCAATTGCCTCAATGGCCCTGAAATTATTCGGGTCAAGCATGCCAATGCTCAGCTTCTTTCCTTCTTGGGCAAAAGAGACTAGCTTGTAATTTTCAGCTGTCTCAACCGGAATAATATTCAAAACCTTTTCTGTAACTTCAATATTTGTTAAATCAGCATAGGGCAATCCTAAGAATTCTGCCTTTGCTTTAATTAGCTCTTCTTGGCCGATTAGCTTGCGGTCCTGCATCACTCTTTCCACATCCTTTTTTGTATCAACAGATTCCTTAAGTATTGCTTCAGAATCTTCTGCTTTTAACAAACCTTTTTGCACTAAAAAATCAAGCAGTTTTTTTTGTTTATCTTGTTCAGGCATATCTAATTAAAAGGCTTAAACGGATTGCTGTAACGGCGCTTAACGCGCGACAGCTCGTCTTGGCTAATATCAATAATATCCCCGTCCCGCTCTAATTTGGGGATTGGCTTTAATTCCTTGAATTTCTCATCTTCAAGCACTTCAGTATCAATAGTGCGTCCTGCAAACCTGTTGCTTAAGCTGGTTTCAACAGCTTCTTCATGCTCGCTTATATTACGATTTGTTCTGATGCGGTTTGCTATAAAGAGGGCTAAAACTATTAATAGGATAGCTACTAATACAAATGGTTTTCTAAATTGTTTAAATTTAGCCATATATTATTTTAACTGATAAGTTAAGAGCTCAATAGTTGCCATTCTGTTAAGTGGATCATACTCTACCCGCCGGACATCCATAATCCTTAAATTAACTTCAATAGTCTTTAAAGCATTAATCAAGCCTTCATAACTTACATCTTTAAGAACAACTATGGTCCTGACCACCATCATCTGGTCAAACAAACGGCTGCGCTTGTTATTCTCCGCCAGATTCTCAAGGCTGTAAGAGTCTTCAAGAGGCAGAACATCTAAAGATTCTAATGACAAATTTTCTCTCTCAGCCAAATAATCCATTTCCTTAAACAAATCTTCTTTTTCATTTGTATTGCTTACAATAGCATTAATCTTGTCTTTGTCATCCTGTAAAATCTTGTCAAAAGTGCCTTTTAACTGGCTAAGCTGCATTAAATATTTCATTTTCTGCGTATATTCTTCCTGCTTTTGATGAATCTCGTCTTCATTTAAAATTGCGCTATACTTTGGCTTTAAAGAAAACTGGAATGACAGAAAAAAGACAAGCAGGACAGCTATAATAATGATTATATTGAAAAAGCGATAAGCATAAATATTCACCTGCCGCATTATCACAGCCGAGTTAATTGATTGTTTTGCTTGTTCTGGCTTACCTTTAGGCATATTATCTTAAAAATATTTTACGATCAATTAATAAATCTAGGACAAACTTGATTCTTTCTCTTGTTTTAACTTCTTCGTCTGGGCCGCTAATCTGCTCAACCAATGCCTGCGCGCTCTCTGTGTCAGCAGAAATTGTTTTATCAAACAATTGCATAAGCTTAATTTGCAGATAAACAGAGCGGTAATCCCTGCCTATAGCCGGTATTGCATACTCGCCTCCTGTGTCTCCGCTAAATCCTTCGTAATATACATCAAAAATAGTATATTCTTCTAAGAATTTGAAAAAGTTTGTCCAGTAAATATGGTTGTCCAGAATAAAATCAACAAGGACCAGCTTGTCATTAAATTCTAAAATCTTTTCAGCAAAATCTTCTTCTTTCTTAACCTGCTCATTAACGCCTTCTAAATTGCTGAAAATATATTGGTTATCATTAAGCTTTTTAGATTCCCAAACAAGCAATCCTCCGTAAAGGATGCCAATAGTTAGCATGGCCAAGCCCAAAGCCAGAACTAATGTTAAAATCTTGCTCTGCCAGTTAAAAAATAAAGTCTCTTGGTCTTTGATTAGATTGGCGCGCACTATATTATGCGAATGCCAATATCGATTCTCAATATCCTGCCGAATTTTTAAATTAGCGTATTTTTCTCTTTCAGCCGCAAAACGCTTGGCCATTTTTTCCTTATGCTTGCCAAGATCTGTTAATTTAGAATGCTCTTCAGGCTCTTTTTTTAAAACAACCTGCTTTGGCATTGGCTTGATCTTGGTCTTTTTCTCAGGCTTTGAAGCAAAAAGCTTGGAAAACCATGGCTTCTTTTTCAGCTTAAAAGGTTCCTTAGCTGGCTTAGCATGCGCCTGGCGCAGCAAGCCGGCCTTAAGCGCGCTATTTTGGTTAGCTAAAAATTTATGGTCAATCATTCCATGATTGCCTGGCTTTGACTGCGCAAACTTATCCTCAACCAGATGTTGCATGGATTTCACTTTGTCCTTGTCAACCTTTTTGTCTTTCTCCTTGGTTTTAACCAATGACTTTTGCAACAGCTCGCGCTCTTCTTGTTTTTGCTGTTTTAACAATCTAGACTGAACCTTCTTAGCCTTGAACTGAGCTTTCTTCCTGGCACTAGCCTCAAGCTTCTGCTGTCTCTTAGCTATTTTTAATTTCTTTTTATTATTATTCTCATCTATCTTGCTAGTATCCTTTTTTTCGCCCTTTTCATTTTCATGCCACATATAGCTCCAGAAGTCTTTGAACAGCTTTAACACAGGCAATCTTTTTTTAGGCTTGATTCCCTTATTCTCGTCTTTTAAAGGATTGAATTTTAAATCATCTGAATTCATGAAATTTCAAATTAATCTTTGTCAAACTCTCTCATTGCCAATCCAATGGCAACTGCCATGCGGGGGCCAATCTGCTCCAGCACTGGCTTTAATTCCATAGGATAGGCGACCCTAAACCATGGATCTCCAATTATTACGTTCTTGTTTAAAATATTTGCAAAATAATCAGACAAGCCAGACAGCATAGATGACCCGCCAGTTAAAATAATCTTGCTCACATTTAAATCTTCCTTGCTGCTAAAGCTCTCTAAAATATATTTGGCTTCATTAAATACTGGAGAAATAACATCAGTAATAATCTTTGGAAGCTCCCCGTCCTGGCTAACCAAATCATATTTGTATTGTTCTGCTTTTTCCAAGCTAATATTTAAGCCTTTGCTAATAGCCTTGGTAATGCTTAAGCCTCCTACATCAATGCTGCGGCTTAAAACAGGCACGCCTTTGTCTATTATAAAGATGTTGGTTGAATTAGCGCCAATCTGGGCAACCATTACTGTTGATTTGTCATTGCCGAGCAAAGACCTTATCAAGCCAAAAACCTCGGTCTCTAAATTAACCAAGTTAAACTTAATGCTTTTAAATGTATATGCATAGCTCTTAATCAGGCTCTTGGGAGCTCCGATCAAAAGTATTTTATGATTTTCTTGTTTTAGCTCCTGCTTTGGCTCTTGCTTCTCTTCTTCCTGCTTTGGCTCTTCTGCCTTTGCTAAATCTGGATCCTTATCTTCCTTAATATCATCAATTCTCTGCCAATCCAAGACAATATCATTAAGAGGCAGAGGAATAATCTTCTTAGCCTCCCATGTTATTGAAGAATCAAGGTCTTTTTGCGTTAGCTTCCCGCTAAGGTTGATTATGGAGGAAAAAACAGTAAAGGTTGGCAAAGACGCAACAACATCGCGGGCAACCATATCAGTTTTCTTAAATACTTTTTCAATAGTAGCCGAAACAGCCTTAATGTCCAGCTTGTTAGCATCAGGATAGGTATTGGCCAGCATATCGCTGTAGCCATAATTGATCAGCACCACCTTATCCTGGTGCTTTTTCAGCTCCACCATCTTAATGCTAGAGCTGCCTATATCCACGCCTAAGTAACTTACTGGCGCAGAGCTAAAAAGATTCATATAGTGAAAATAAAAATTATTTTGCGAAAAAAATGAGAATAATATATAATAAGAGATATGGCCTACTGCCATTAGCCCTTAAAATATTATACCATAAAAATTCACTTGTGTTAATTATAACATTATTTGAATTATAGCACAAAATTATTTGACTAAAAAGTTATATGAAAATAAAAATTGATTTTAAAAAAGCTTTGCTCTTATCAGGCATTTTAATTATGGCAGTAATTATTGGCTGGCTAATGTATAAAATGTTTATGCAAAAGCCTGAACAGCTATATCTGCCGACTGATCTTGGGCAGACAGATACTTCTGGACTTGGGTTTCCATCAGCTGGCGAAGGAACAGGGCAGATTATTGACGACCTTGGTATAGACAGATTAGAGCCAGATGAATTTACAGGACCTGTTACGCAGGAGCAGGCAATCAAGCTTCTGCAAGAAACAGCACAGAGGGATAATAAAATTATAAGCTTGACAGAACATTGGGCAATAAACGCGAGTCTGTCAGAGGACGGCTCTTCTGTAAGATACTATAATGCAGACGATGGCAAATTCTATCGCATTATGCCAGACGGGAAGGCAGTAGAGTTGTCAGACCGCAAATTCCATCAAGTACAGGAAGTTACATGGTCTCCTGCCCAAGACAAGGCTGTTCTTAAATATCCTGATGATACTAAAATTATCTATGATTTTGAGGCTGGGAAACAGGTTACGCTTCCTAAGCATTGGCATGAATTTGACTGGGCCCCAGCTGGCGACCAGCTAATATTCAAAAGCATTGGCCTTGATCCTGACAACCGATGGCTGGCCATAGTTAACAGCGACGGATCAGGCTCTCATACTATTGAAAAAATCGGAAATAATGCTGATAAGATAATCACTTCATGGTCTCCGAACAATCAAGTTATTGCCATGATGACAGAAGGTCTTGATATGGACCGCAAAACTGTATATTTCATAGGCATGCATGGAGAAAATTTCCGCTCTACTATTACAGAAGGAAGGGGCTTTGTGCATAAATGGTCGCCACAGGGAGATAAAATTGTTTACAGCGTTTATTCAAGCATGAATGATTACAAGCCAATGCTTTGGAGAGTTGACGCGCAGGGAGACAATATTGGAGCTAACAGGCTTCCTTTAGAGCTTGAAACCTGGGCTGATAAATGCGTCTTTTCCAGCAATAGCGAGCTTTACTGCGCTGTGCCAAGAGAGCTGGAAACAGGAGCCGGGCTTTTTCCTAATTTAGGAGACCGCACAAGCGATGACCTGTACCATATTGATTTGGCTACAGGAACCAAGACATATCTTAGCAATGCAGGATATTACAACATGACTAATTTGATTATTACAAATGACCAAAAATATCTATACTTTACAGATAAAATAACAGGCCGGCTGCATAAAATAGAGTTATAAATAAGTTGTCCGCAACTCAGATTAATTTCTTTTGCAAATCTTTTTTTTCAATCAATTCAACAACCTTTCTAAGAAATGTCTCAACATCTTCTGCTATTTTTATTAATTCAGTATCAAGTATTTCAAGAACATCATATTGTATATCATGGCGCTTCTTTCTCATTTTCTTTATTCTTTTAAACTCTAGTTCCAGATCTCCATTTAATATTAATCCAGCTACTTCTAAAATCATGGCATGATGGCCTTGACGTTGTTTTACCCTATATCCATATAGCCACAATAATGACTCGCAAGCTAATCTGGCAGCATCATAAATATCAGAATAAGCAAGGTCATTGTTTTTACTGCCTTTTGCCATTATATCCTTGGCTAAATTAAAGCGCCTTACAGCTTGGTTGTACTTAGCTTTTATACTCTTAAGAGAAATATCAAATTCTTCTAATCTATTTGCTTGAATTAAATTTTGTAAGTTCTGTAAATTCATCTAAATTGCCTTTTAAAATAATCTTAGGCTCATTAAAAATTTTAATAATAAAATCACTTTGTTTATTAATTTTATCAATAACTTCTTCCTTGCCATAGAGATGATAATTAATTTCTCTATTTAACTCAAGTTCTAATTTGGTAATATTGTCAATTAGCTGATCCTGATTAACGCTTCCGATAATTATTAAATCTATATCGCTCTCGCTATCCTCCTTATTACTAGCAATAGAGCCAAAAATAAAAGCAGACTCGACTCCTTCTAATGAATTAACTAATTCTTTTAACTTATGCTCCAAACCTAATGTTTTAGATATAATATTTTTTAATTCATTATATAAAATATGCTCTTTATTTAACTTAAAAAAACGCAAATTGCCTTTGCGCTCATCTTTTAAAATTCCGTCGCTAACTAATGTATTAACAGAATTTTGAATATAACTCGGCTCTTTATTCAAATTCCTGGCAATCTCTCTTAAATAACATTCTTTATCAGGATTTTTGAATAAAAAATTCAAAATTTCTCCCTTGCTATTTTTTAAAAAATTTAACATCTATGTATATTTATTTTGTACAATTGTACATATTTTTTATACACCTATTTAAAAGCTAAAAATAAACAAAAAATTAACTATATTAACTATATCATATTTAATTTATAAAATCAACGAATTTAATTTTTATAAAAATAGGCCCTTCTTGTTAAAAGAAGGGCCTTTTGTTTAAGGAGCATTTCTATTACTAAATATTAAAGAGGCTAGTTTTTCTGGATCAATACCCCAATTTTTTGACCATTTAATAAAATTAGAGAGCTTTGACAGTCCAGATAAACCAAAATTCCAATAATAATAATGGACACTTTCTCCAGAAATATCACCAGTCTTCTCACGGCAGTCAAGAAGATTAACTATTGGGCCGAGCTCTGGATCTGTGGCATACATAATAATAGCCCGGTCTTCTACATTTGTGCATAGAGCTGAAATATCAATTACTTTTTCAGCAACAATGGGGCCATGACTGCCACAGAGTCCAAAAGAAACGCCAACGAATTCTTCTATCACTTTAATTTTTTTTCACCTCTATTCTCCTGTTTTTTTAAAAAACTAACTTAAATTTATGATTTTAAATTTATATCATATTTATTATAGAATAACGAGCTTGCTTTTCTTTTCTTTCCACTCTTTAATTTCCTTATGATTCCCTGAGAGCAGTATTTTTGGCACTGCATATTTCTTTCTGCCTATTTTAAAAACCTCTGGCTTGGTATACTGCGGGTATTCCAATACGCCTGGCTGGCTGTGCGATTCATCTTTGTTGCTCTGCTCATTGCCCAAGACTCCTGGAATTAATCTGGAAACAGAATCAACTATAATCATGGCGCCTAATTCGCCTCCAGTAATGACATAATCTCCAACAGAAATTTCTTCGTCAACAAAATATTTAATGCGCTCATCCACTCCTTCATATCTTCCGCAGATTAAAACCAGATTATCTGATTTAGAATATTTCTTAGCCATCTGCTGATTCCAAGTCTTGCCCTTGGCAGACAAGAGAATAACTTTTTTCCTGCCCTTTATATGCTTAATTGCCTTATAAAGAGGCTCAATCTTCATAACCATGCCGGCTCCTCCGCCATAAGGGGTATCATCCACAGTCTTATGCCTGTCATTAGTCCAGTTCCTTAAATCATGGATTTTGATTTTAATCAATTTCTTATCCTGCGCGCGCTTAAGCATGCTCTGGCTAAAATAGGAGCTGAACATTTCAGGAAAAATTGTAATAATATTAAATTGCATATTATCATACAAAAAACCACAAATAGGCTGTGGTTTTTTGATTATACTTTATGAACAAACTTAGATTGTTAAATCTTCAACAGATGAGGTGTCAATATCAGCTTCAGCTGATTTTGGCCTTGGCCTGTTTCCACCCTCTGGTTCATAAATCTTTAAGTTTACTCTGGCGTTATTCTTAGCACCAATAATCTTTAACAGAGTTCTGATAGCCTGAGCAGTCTGCCCCCTTCTCCCAATGACATAACCCATATCAACTGGGTCAATCTTTAAGGTTAAGAGCACGCCCATTTCGTCCACTGTTCTCTCCACTGAAACTTTATCAGGGACGCTAACAATGGCCTTGGCTACTGTTTCTAAAAACTCTTGATCTTGATATTTTCCTGCCATACGTTTGTTCTGAGTTTTCTTAGAAAGACAGAATAGCCTTTTTAAGAAACATGACTTAATTAATTAAACCATGTTAATTCTACAAAGAATCAACACATATTATTATATACAAAAGTCAACAAATTGTCAAGATGCCTTATTAATCTTGTTTTTACTGCTCTTTATGTAAAAATAATAAAATAAAGCGCCAATAACATTTAAAATAGTTATCAGCGCCACCCACTTGTTTTTACCTGGAATATCCCGCTTTAAACAATCTCTAAGCATTAAAACGCAAAAAATGCCAGCTCCTACAGCAATTATGAGCAAAACCACCACAGCTATGCCAAAAATGTAAAATAATGTTTGCGGCTCTAAATTATCCATAACTAAATACTATATTGCTATAAATCCATAACATAATTCAATATTCAATATATACCAGGCAGCTATTAATGCAAGAAAAAAACCTATTACAAAACCAAATATAACAAACCTGATTTCCCTGTTGCTAACCCTGGTTATTTTCCTGCTTTTCATATGTATTATTATATCATAAAAGGCGTTGCATAGGCAACGCCTCTATTATCATACAATTATTTATTCCTGTTTAAATCAACTTCAGCTATATAATCATTCTCGCCTTTTTCGCCACGAAATTTAACATCAACTGATTCTTTTAAAATATGGTGGCTGATTACTTCGCCTCTTCTGCCGTCTGCATTAACTTTAGTTCCAATAGGAGGCATTTTATCTTCCTTTTCCTTATACCCCTCAGCCTCATAGGCTAAGCAGC
>JBDRKN010000023.1:0-5184 GCA_043813955.1 bacterium
GCTCCCATCAAAGACTTTGACACAAAGCTATATATTTTCTTTGCTTCCAAGGTAGTGCTTAATTTATCAGATAAATTAGCAATGACTTCCTTCACATCATATAATGATGAGAAAAGATATTTATTTGCAAAACGGTATACGTGCTTGCGTAAAATTGGGAAGATAGATATTGCGATGATCATTAATATAACATCTGGCCAAAAAGAAAATTGAGGAAAATATCGCAAAGCAACATATTTCAAAATCACTGGAGGAGTAATAGTTAATAACAGTGATGTTAAATATACAGAAGATTTACGTAAAGCTAACTTAATATCCATGAGGCGATAAGATACTATTGCGTAAGCAATTATCCCTAAAAATATTAAAATAAAACCAAATCCTAGGGAATAAAATTCAACGCCGTAATTTCCTAAAAAATCTATGCTAGAACAGCTATAAAAAATTAAAGCTATTAAAAAATATTTAAATTGATAATGTCGAAATCCAGGAATACTTCGATCTTTAAGTTTAGAATACAACAAATATATCATTCTAACAACTGATGCGATTAGAATAAATAAAAAAATAGGATGTGTAATCCCGGCAGCAGGATAAAATCCCCAATAATATTCATGGTATCCATCTATGAAATAATTTGTTTTAAATAATAAAATTTCAAATATTATAACTGATAAATATGAAAAGTATAGAAAATATTTATCAAATCTGCTGATACCACTTGGGCCCTTTGTAAACAAAACAATAAAATGTAAAAATAAAACAGGTAATAAAATAATACCCATATAACAAAGCATAACCAATATATTGGCCATGCTTTCAGAACTGGTGTTAAAAAGAAGGAAAAAACTAAACTGCCAAGATATAGTACATAAACAAATTAAAAAAAACAAAAAATTAGAAAGTGATTTTTTATTTTTCATTAAAACAAAAATACCAAGTAGCAACAACAAAATAGAGCTAACAAGTGAGGGGGTGTTATAAAGATTCAAATAAAACATAGTATAAATATCTATATTTTAAATTATACAATATTTTATACAGAGAAACAATAAAAGAAACAAAAGAAACAATAAAAGCCCCTCATAAACATGAAGGGCTAATTAGATTAATTGAATATCAAATATCAAGATTTAAAGAAGGAACGGCTTTGCTATATGTTCGTGGCTGTTGGTGCTGAAACTTAGCACTGCTTAAATCATATAAATCTCTCATAATTTTTATATTATCCTCATTAATTTGGAAATGGTCTATACTAAATATCTTCTTCTCTTCCAAACCAGCTTTTAGCAAACTAGCTAAAACGATACCCTCTGCAAAACAACCAAATGTCACTCTACGAGGAACTCCTGTTGCATGATATCCAATATAGCCAAGAACGTATTTCAAATTCTTTGAATATGCATCTGCTGAATCTAAACGTATTACCTTGTCTTTTACTTCTTTATACTCCTCTTCTGATAAATTCGGTGGTTGGGCCATGTCGAAAACTAATATTTTTCTATTATCCTTTCTTATATAGTCTATATTGTCAGCTTTTAATCTAGATCCGTTAATATGTGTACAGGCAACCACTACGTCTAATTTACCCATGTCTTTAATTGAAGTGTTGATTTGAATATTATATTTCTTCCCCAATCTTTTAAGGCGAACTTCACTCGTCCCCATCCCGACGATATCATATCCACTATTCTTAAAAAAATCAATCATTGCTTCTCCAATAAAACCATAGGCTCCTAATATTCCGACCCTGCAATTATATTTATTAAATCCTACTTTACTAAATATTGATTTAATTTCATCTCGCAAAATCATTGCCGTGCCATTATCACCTATGGTAAATAATATATCTGGAAACATTTCTTTTAGCTCCTGACCATCACTACCAAATAGTCTCTTAGTAGAAGAAGCGAACAATACTACTCTTACACCTTTCTTTATTCCCCATTTTATAACTTCCAGCGTTTGTCTTTTCGCTTTTTTGAAACCATCCTTAGACAATATTTCTTCATATGTGCTGTTAATTATTCTAATTTGACCTAAAACGTTTCCTAATCGTATTCTAACTAAACCAAAGTGGTCAGCAGCTGAATTAAAAATTCCAGTAATACGTTTTCTATCAATAGAACTTCTGATATTAGATATAAAAATTATGTCGGCCCTAGGCTTGAATGTAATAATTCTTAACAATGATCTCCAATCACATAGAAATACTAAAATTCTAATTAGATCGCTAATCATAACATCCTCCAAAATTAATTGATAAAATATATTTTATTTTTCAAAGTACAATTTATTTTAATATTTTACAATAGCTCATTTTACCAAATCTGTCAAGTTTTCATCATTTTTTAATAAAAAATAACGCTAAGATTAAACAAGGAGCGTCATTATATAATAAAAACTATCTATTTCTTACTTGTAGCAGACTTGATTTTATTTAACAAATCATGAATATCAAACGGTTTTTCAATCATGTCTTTTATTACTTCATAATCCTGAAAATTATCATTAGCTTCCTGGAAATCTTTAGAAAAAATAGGCATAGCAGAAACAATAATCACTGGAACGTCTTTAAGCTCATCATCAGCAGTCATAAACTTAATAATATCTACTCCGCTTACCTCTGGCATGGTCAAATCAAGCAAAATAAGGTCATATTTTACTTTCTTCATTTTTCTTAACCCCTCCTTGCCGCTTAACACAAAATCTACCTCATAATTCTTTTCTAAATCAAGAACGCTTTTTATAAGGCCGTTGATATTAATATCATTGTCAATTACCAAAATCTTCATAAAAGCGATAGTTTAAAAAAATTCACTAAATATATTATAGCAGAAAATTAAAAAACAAACAACTTATTTTAATACTCTCTTAACTTTAATCTCTTCACCCAATCTTGAGCCAGCCTGCTCTAAAATATGCTCTACCTCTTTTTTATTCCAGAATTTAACTTCATCTTGCCTAGATCTATTAACTAAGCCTGTTACCTGGGCCGTAGGTTCTATATTAATAGTATCAACTTCTTTTAATTGATCAATATAATCAACTACAGCTGATAATTCCTTGCTGTATTGATTAACTTCTTTGGCTGACAAGTCTAAACGTGCCAAATGCGCTATATGTTTTATCTCATCTTTATTAATCATTTAAAAGTTTTAAAAATTCTTTTTCAGAAATTATTTTAATATTTAATTTCTTAGCTTTTTTATATTTGCTTCCAGGATTATCTCCTGCAACAACATAATCTGTATTACTGCTTACAGTGCTTGAAACATTGCCGCCTAAATGCCTAATCTTAGATTTGGCCTGATTTCTGCTTAAACTTTCCAAGCTGCCTGTTAAAACAAAGGTTCCTGATAAAGTGCTAGACTTAGCTGGCAGATTTTTAAAAGTAATAGTAATTTTAGCAGAATCAAGCTTTTTAAGCAACTCAGTATTATCCTTAAATCTAAACCAATCAAAAATACTTTGAGCTACTATTGGACCTATATCTTGAAGATTCTGCAATTGATCCAAACTTATCTTATTCATAATTTTCTCTAAATCTCCTGGCTTGCTGATTTTTCTATCAGACCAAGCTAATATTTGTTTAGATAATAATACTGCAGTCTCCTCTCCTACATGATGAATGCCCAAACCAAAAAGAAATCTAGGAAGCTCTATCTTTTTTTTATTATCAATAGATTTTATTAAATTATCTGCTGACTTGTCAGCAAATCCATCTAAATTAAGCAAATCATTTTTAGATAGATTATAGAAATCAGGGATGCTGTTTACCAAACCTTTATTAAATAATTGTTTTACTATATTTTTTCCCAAGCCGTCAATATCAACAGCGTTCTTAGACGCCCAATGCATTAAAGAGCGCAGCTTAACTGCATAACAATTTCTATTAGAACACTTTACAGCTACCTGATCCTTGCTTTTTTTAACCAAACCACTGCATATAGGGCAGATTTTAGGAGCAGTAATTGTTTTTTCTTTTCCAGTTCTTAATTTTGTTAATGCTTTAATTACCTTGGGAATAACATCTCCTGCTCTTTCAATAATAACAGTATCTTTAATTTTTAATCCCAAGCGCTTGATTTCATCTAAATTATGCAAAGTAGCGCGACTAATAGTCACGCCTCCAACATTCACAGATTCTAATATGGCAATAGGAGTTAAAATACTAGTTCTACCAATCTGCCAGATAACATCATTAATCTTGGTAACAGCCTGCTGGCCAGCAAATTTATACGCCATCATATAGCGTGGTCCTTTCCCAACTACGCCTAGTTTATCCCAAAGGTTTAAATCATTAACAACTACTACAACACCATCGCAATCAAAGCCAATCTTATCTTTGCGCTTTTCAAAATTATGATGAAATTTAAATACTTGTAATAAATCTTTGCAAAACTTATTCTGCTTTAAAGTTTTAATGCCTAATAATTTAATAATCTCATGCTCTTGTTCATGCGTTTTAAGGTTAAAATCGCTAGCCAGGGAATAAGCATAAAAATCAAGCTCTCGCGATGCTGTTATTTTAGGATTTAATTGCCTAATAGATCCGGCAGCGGCATTCCTAGGATTGGCTAAAACCTGCTTTCCTTCTTTTTTATACTTCTTATTCAGCTTCTCAAACACCTTGTGGTTTATAATAGCTTCTCCTCGAACTTCAATAATTCCTGATTTAATAGCAGCTATAATTTTGTTAGCTATTATCTTTGATACAATCTTAATGAGCTCTGATTCTTTTGGAATACGGAGTTTTAATGGTATAGAATTAATAGTTCTTAGATTTTGAGTAACATCTTCTCCAACCTTGCCGTCTCCTCTGGTAGCGCCTTTGACAAAACTGCCATTTTTGTAAATTAAACTCATAGCCAAACCGTCCATTTTTAATTCAGCATAATAGCTTAACTTTTTGCTATGCAAAATTTTAATCAGCCTTTGCTCCCATTCATTCATTTCCTGCTCAGAAAAAGCATCAAATAAGCTCAGCATTGGCTTTCTATGCTGAACCTTATTAAATTTATCCAAAGCTTTGCCAGAAACACGCTGGGTTGGCGAATCTGGAGTAACAAACTCTGGATATTGTCTTTCCAATTTAACTAGCTCATTTTTTAAACTATCAAAAACGCTGTCATTAATTTCAGGCTTGTCTAAAACATGATATAGATAGCTATGATGATTTAT
>JBDRKN010000024.1:0-7609 GCA_043813955.1 bacterium
GAAATTTAACATCAACTGATTCTTTTAAAATATGGTGGCTGATTACTTCGCCTCTTCTGCCGTCTGCATTAACTTTAGTTCCAATAGGAGGCATTTTATCTTCCTTTTCCTTATACCCCTCAGCCTCATAGGCTAAGCAGCACATTAAGCGTCCGCAAGATCCTGAGATGCGATCGCTGCCTCGGCTGGCCAGCTGCTGAACTTCAGCCATATCGCCAGTAACAGAAGAAAACTTGGTTAAATGCTTGCGGCAGCATAAATCTCTGCCGCATCGTCCAGTATCTCCAACCAATCTTGATTCATCGCGAATTCCAATCTGCTGCAAGCGGATATTTTTGCTAAAATGGCCGGATAATTCCTTGACAAGCTCCCTAAAATCAATTCTTCCGTTAGCTACAAAAGCAAATGTCAAACGGGAATTATCAAATGAAAATCTTACGTCAATCAGCTTCATATCTAAATCAAATTTTTTAATAGCAGAATGGCAATATTGCAAAGCAATTTGCTTTTCATTCTCAGTAGGCAGCTTATCTAAATCAACCTGAGTAGCTTTTCTAATAATAATAACATCTTCGTCTAATTCATTCACAGCGTCAACAATATCTATAATAACGGCTAGCTCAAGGCTTACCTCTGTTTTAATAATAAGCCTTTCATAAACCTGATAATGGCTTGCGCCATCTGTCTGGATATTATATACCTTGTCCCAAGGCGAGGTTTGCAATTGCAATATTGGCATATTTAGAGGCTATATCTAATAAATTTTTCTACTTTAACATCATTAAGGATGTTCTCAACTTTCTGCTTGTCGTCTTTAATATATTCCTGCTTGATTAGACAGACATCCTCAAAGTATTTATTAATCTTTCCATGCATAATTTTTTCAATAATTTCATCTGGCTTGCCTTCCTGGCGCATCTGTTCTTGATAGACTTCTTTTTCCTTGTCAATCTCAGCCTGTCCAACATCTTCAGGAGCAATATAGACAGGATTAGAGGCAGCAATATGCATGGCAATATTATATGCTAATTCATCTTTTCCAGCCTGATCTAAAGCAACTAAAACTCCAATGCTTCCATTAGCATGAGAATATGCGGCAACAGTTCCAGAAGAAGATAAAACAGCGCAGCGCTTAATATCTAATTTTTCTCCAATAGTGCCGCTCAAATTTTCAAGATTATCCTTGACTGTTCCTTGAGCCATGGGCAAATCAAGCAAAGCTTCGCGATCATCAGGCTTTTGGGTTTTAACAATTTCCAAAATCTGATTTGCAAATTCTTGAAATTTTTCATTGCGAACCACAAAATCAGTTTCAGCATTAATCTCTGCAATATATCCTTCTTTATGATCATCGCTGACAGCAAGCTTAATAACTCCCTGGCATGCTTCGCGGTCATTGCGCTTAGCAGCTTTAGCAATGCCTTTTTTGCGCAAAATCTCTATAGCTTTCTCAATATCTCCGTTAGATTCATCCAAAGCCTGCTTGCAGTCAGAAACTCCGCATCCAGTTTGGCTTCTCAATTTTTTAATATTTTCCATCATAAATTTAAAATTAAATTATTTCTTATTTTTCTCAACAAAAGTTTGATGTTTCATTGCCTGCTCCTTGCCTTCTAAAATAGCTTCCTTGACAAGGCCCAAAATCATCTTAATGCTCTTGCTTGCATCATCATTGGCTGGAATAACATAATCTACATTTTTTGGATTAACATTAGTATCGCATACAGCAATCACTGTAATATTTTTTTTATTAGCTTCAGCCAAAGCTGTCTTTTCTGTCTTAATGTCCCAGATAAATATTAATTCAGGCACATTCATTAAATTAGCAACTCCGCCTACTGACAAATCAAGCTTGGCAATCTGGCGGTCAAACTGAAGCTGTTCTTTCTTAGTATACTTGGTTAACTGTCCTGATTCTTTTTTTTCAAGCAAATCCTTGTATTTCTTAATTGTCTTCTTAATTACTGAAAAATTTGTAAGCAAGCCGCCAATCCACTTTTCGCTTACAAAAGGCATTCCAGTATCCTTTGCTACTTTTTTAAGCAATCCGCTGACTTGTGACTTTGTGCCAACAAGCAAAATCCTCTTGTTATTAGCCGTAGAACGCGTAATAAATTCTAATGCATGCTCAAGCATTTTTCTTGATTTCTCCAAATCAATAATATAGATGCCTTTGCGGTCGCCAAAAATATATGGCTTCATCCCAGGATGCCATCTTGATGTACGATGCCCAAAATGCATGCCTGCTTTGAGCATTTCTTCAATACTTGGTAATTTCATATTTTTTTCCTTTAATCTTCTGTTCTCTTAACCTTAGCTAGAAGCCAAGACAAGGAAATGTTAGAACATGATAGATTTTTATTAACAAAACATGGCAAAGCCATGATTAAAAACTAAGGATATACTATAATATTATGGAAAATTTGTCAAATCACTTTTTATTTAAATATCTACTTATCTATTGTATTCCAACATATTCTTAAAGAAAAACTAGAAACATTGAATACTTCGGCTAGATCATCAGCTACATAATCTATCAAGCTATCATTATCAATACCTTCCAGTCCAGCTGCGACTAAAGCATCTTTTTTGCTTGCCTTAAGTTTATCAAACTCTCCTTGTAATATATTTCTAGGCACCAAAAAGTAGCCAGCAAATTTATTAGCCTGAATCTCTAAATAAGAATACTGATCAACTGGTACAGATTCATAAAATCTATAATAATCTTCAACAGCATTAATTTGCAATGATTCGTATAAATCTTTATGCAAAATTAAATGACCCAGTTCATGGGCCAAAGAAAATCTAACACGCTTATACCCTGCATCATCTAAATAACTATCATTATCAACATAAATATGACCCCAGTCAGAAGAAATAAAAGAATCAAAACCAAAATCATGATATAGTCCTGGCAATGGAATTATAGATAAACCAAACTTGCTTTCCATGACGCGTTCAATATCAACTGGAACACTTTTGCCCCAGTATTTATTTCTAGTTGCATCAGCTTTTTGCTTTATTTCACTTTCTCTAATATACGGAGTTTTAAATTTAGAATAATCCATTTTATGCGCTTCTAATTAATTTAACTAAACTATCAATCTCATCTTTTGTAGGCTTGCGATTTCTAACCGTTCTGAAAAAGGCTGGCATTAACTCTAACATTTCTTTTTTATCTACCATGTCATCGGGTATAATACCTTGAGCAATTTGCGCTTTATCAATAAACTGATTTAATTTATCTTTTTCAACTTTTAATACCTTCCCCCATTTAGCAAGAACTTTTCTGTCAGCAGGAGGTGAAATTAAACCTCTTTCAATTTTACTCCAATTGCTTGGATCATATTCAGTTAGCTTGCAAGCTTCTCTGATGCTTAATTCGTTTTTAATTCTTAGAGACTTTAAGATTTCTCCAAATTGTTTTAAATTTTTAGGCATAGGGTTTGCTATAAGCTTGTTAATTAATTATTGGCAGGATGTTCCCTGCGTTAATATTAAATTTGATTAGCTTGTGGTAAAATTATACCACACCATATTTTTTTGTCAATAGTTGACTTATTTTTGCCATCAAAAAATTCCAATTTCAGTTGTCTACAAATTGTCGATAACTGAATTTTGTCCTCACTTTTAATTCTAAGAGAGGGTCAATTTGGCCCCACCCTTTAGAAAGTTCTATATCGCGACATAAATCATTGATTTTTATTGAAAATTTAGATAAAATTAAAAAGATATATAAAAAATTATGTCAAAAACTGAAAGCTTAAAAATAGTAAAAAAATATGCTGAGAAATTAGAAAAAGAAAACTTCTCATTTTTTGCTATTTATCTATTTGGATCATATTCAAAAAACAAAGCTTCTAATCGCAGTGATATTGATGTTGCTGTTATTTCTGATAAATTTAAAAAAAATTGGAATAAAACAGAAGATAAATTGTGGGAATATACTTTTGATGTTGATAAAAGAATAGAGCCTATTGGATTTACTAAAGATGAATTTAAAGAAAATAATAATCCGATAGTAATTGAAATAAAAAAAACAGGCATAAAGGTTATTTAATTAAGCTGGCAAAACCGCAGTTGACTTATTTTTAAAATTTTGATATTAATTTAAGTAGTAATATTATACAAAACTATGAAAAAAGGAATTCATCCAGAGTATCATGATAAAGCGACTGTGATCTGCGCTTGCGGACACAGCTTTGAAACTGGCTCAACAGAGCCAGAGCTTAAGGTTGAATTATGCTCTAATTGCCATCCTTTTTATACTGGCAAGCAAAAATTAGTTGATACAGCCCGCAGGGTTGAAAAATTCCAGGCTAAGATAGCAGCTCAGAAAAAAATTGGCGCAAAAGTGCTTTCCAGACGCCTTAAACATGAAACAAAGGCAGAAAAGAAGGCTAAAAAATAACTAAGCTAAAACGGCTTTGCTTCTGATTTTATTTAAGATATAATATAATCATAGAGCAAAGCCGTTTTTTCTATATGTATAAAAAAATAAAAAAACAATTTCAAGAATTAGAAGAACAGCTGTCAGACCCAGCTGTGGTTAATGATATTCAAAAACTTCAAAAAATTTCCAAACAGCATGCTGATTTAAAAGAACTAGTAGAAATGATTAATCAATCAGAGCAAATAGAAAAACAAATCAAGCAGAATCAGGAAATGTCAGAAAGCGAAGATGCAGAGATTGCAGAAATGGCCATGTCAGAATTGCCAAATCTGGAAGCCCAGGCTGCTGACCTTCAAGCCAGGATTCATACAGAATTAAACCCAGCCAATCCTTTTGATAAAAAGAACGCTATTATGGAAATTAGAGCCGGAACAGGAGGCGATGAATCTGCATTATTTGCAGCTGATTTATTTAGAATGTATTCCAGATTTGCAGAAAAAATGGAATGGAAAATTGAAATATTAAATACAAGCAAAATCGGAATTGGAGGATACAAGGAAATTATTTTTGAAGTTAAAGGCAAGGACACATATGGCTGGCTTAAATACGAAGCCGGCACTCACAGGGTCCAAAGAGTGCCAGAAACAGAAAAACAGGGACGCATACATACTAGCGCTGCCACTGTGGCAGTATTAGCTGAAGCTGAAGAAATTGATTTAGAAATCAAGCCCCAGGATATTAAGATTGACACCTTTGCTTCTTCTGGACCTGGCGGTCAAAGCGTTAATACCACTAATTCTGCTGTAAGAATTACTTACTTGCCAACAAGCATGGTTGTTTCCTGCCAAGATCAAAAGTCACAGCGCCAAAACAAAGAAAAAGCAATGCAGGTTCTTCGCTCAAGGCTGCTTCAGAAAATAGAATATGATCGCAAAGAAAAAGAATCAAAAGATCGAAAATCAATGGTAGGAAGCGGAGATAGGAGTGAAAAAATAAGAACATACAATTTTCCTCAAGACAGAATAACTGACCACCGCATTAACCAATCATGGCATTCTATTGATAAGATCATGGACGGCGATATTCAAGAAATAATAGAACAGCTTAAAAACAATGACAATCAAACAAGCATTAATTAATGCCCAAAAAAAACTTAAAGATATAAACAGCGCCCATTTGGACGCTGAAATTTTATTATCCCATATTTTAAACAAACAACGCGAGTTTGTCCTATCTCATCCTGAAATAGAAATAAATGATAAACAAATAGATAAGTATGATGAATTAATAAAAAAACGCGCAAAACATGAACCAACAGCATACTTAACTGGACATAAAGAATTTTACGGACTTGACTTTAAAATAAACAAAGATGTATTAATACCAAGGCCTGAAACAGAGTTAATAATAGATAATGTTTTGCAGCAAAAAACAAACCCAGATACTATTATTGACATTGGCACTGGCTCTGGATGCATTATCATTGCCTTGGCAAAACATTTAAAAATAAAAGCAATTGCTGTGGATATCTCTGACAAAGCTTTAGAAATAGCCAGACAAAATGCTAAAAAACACAATGTTAATATTCAATTCATACAAGGTGATTTACTCCAGCCTATTTTAAACAATCCTGGCTTGATTAATAAGTGCGAGAAATTAATTATCACAGCCAATCTTCCATACTTAAAGCCTAATTACAGCAATATGCTTAAACATGAACCAGAACTTGCCCTAAAGGGCGGCTCTGACGGACTTGATTGCTATCGCAAACTGGCAGAACAGATTAAAAAATTAAAGAATTCTTCAGTTATTTATTGCGAAATCGATCATCTTCAGGCTGATGCTATAAAAGAAATTTTTAACTTTGCTAAGATACAAATAAAAAGCGACCTAGCTGGGCTAGATCGCTTGGCTGTGATTGAAATTTAATTTCCTAACGGACGCACCTCACGGTATAGGCAGTAGTCTTAGCAACGCTGCCGATGGTGCAGGTGGTAGTGACGATGTAGTAGGCGATGGTAGTACTGTCGGGGCGAGTAGTAGACAGCCACATAATGCCACTACCAGTTGTATTAGTCCAATCTAAGGCACTGTTTTGAAAATCAGCATAGCAAGAACCTCCAGCCGCGGCGCATTCATAGTCAAACATTGTAACGCCCTCAATAAATGTAGGCAACCGCCAAGCAGAACTGCCTCCCAAGGTTAAGGTATCGCAATAATCAATGGCATCATTCCATGTTTTAGCTGCCTGGTCATATTTTTGCCAGCATAGACCAGAAGTATTATCTAGAACAGTATCAGTACCGCAGCCAGGATCAGTATAGCTCTTGGCTGTTCCATCATTAGAAGCATCATCACCTGTTCTGTATGAAGTGGTCTGCCCAGTTTGAAACGCTGCGCCACTGGCTGAGCCAGCAACGCCAAAAATAGTAATACCGCTGGAAATATTAGCAGCAGCTAAATCAGCATCTACTGTTTCTAGGGTAGTTGCTGCGTAATAGCCAGCATTGACTGTGCTATTGGCAGCTGAGAGTGTTTGCGTTCCTGTGCCAGTAATAGCTACGCCATCAACCCATGCTACTTGTCCGGTTTTCATTTCTCCAACCGCAACATTTCCAGAATCACTCATGCACCATCTGTTAGTTCCATCTCCTGCTCCATCGTAGGCTGTTGCTACTTTGTTGAGCGTGCCATTAAATGTAGGGTCATTGCAGGCTAGATCTAATGTTCCTGCAACAGATGAGCCGTCTACCCATGCTATTTTGCTATTAAACAGATCTCCTGCTATGGCGTCTCCTGTAGATGTATTAACTACATTAGAATTTCCTGCTATTCCAAATATTGTTTTGGTAGATAATATATTAGCTGTGGCTAAATCAGTGTCTACGGCAGATAATGTGGTAGCTGCGTAGTTTCCTGCTGCTACAGTATCATTGAGATCAGACAGGGTTTGGGTGGCAAGAGAGCCGGTTATTTCTATACCATCTACCCATGCTTTTTTTCCAGACAGCATTTCTCCTGCTACAGCGTCTCCTGTGTTAGTCATGCACCATCTGTTAGTTCCGTCTCCTAATCCATCATATGCATTTGCTACTTTGTTGAGTGTTCCATTAAATGTAGGGTCATTGCAGGCTAAATCTAATGTTCCTGTATCCAGAGTCCAATCATTTGTTAAATTAGCTGTTTTAGCATTAAATAGGTCTGCTACAGCTGCTG
>JBDRKN010000025.1:0-6507 GCA_043813955.1 bacterium
CTTAGGAGTTAATGCTGGCATGAGAATTTCCTGGCCTCCTATTATATCCATTTCCTGCCTGATTATGTTGCAAATCTTGTTATGCACGCGCAAACCAAGAGGCAAAAAGCTGTATATTCCAGCAGCTAATTTGTCTATAAAACCGGCTCTAATCAATGTTTTAGCATTAAAGCTGGTTTCATCCTTAGGCAATTCTTTTAATGCCCTAGTAAATAATTTAGATTGTTTCATAAAATTTATGCCTAATTGCGCGTATATATATATTATCTAAAATCAGCCAAATTGTCAAAAGTAAAAATAAGGCAAAGGCCTTATTTAAAGTCTTAATTTACTTTGAATTATTGAACTATTATTAAACGGTTGCGGGATGAGGCTAGCGAGTAAGTGGTATAGATAGAATGAATGTAAATACTAGTTGACTCTGAAGTCATAGGAGATGGCCAAGCACCATAAGCAATATCTTTATACGCCGCTTCAGTAGCTGCTCCATAATCAAAAGCAATTCTTGCTGTTCCGCCGGCCCAAAGATCAGCCCAAGATGCCAAATGATAGTTAGTGCCACCAGTAAACGAAGGAGCAGAAGAAAAAGTAAAATCCTGCCACGCTTTAGTTGTTGTTGTTACTGCTACTTCAACTGTTTGTCCGTTAGTAATCTCTGCCCCCGCATCAGTTGCAGTAACATAAGTATAAATATTACATTTATAATTTACAGTCCCAGCGACACTTAATTGAACTCCAACAGATATTTTATCTCCATTTCCACTTGATGCAGGTTGTCCACTTTCAAACTTTATCGTATTCTCATTAGGAGTTGTCGACCCTCCTAATGTCGTATATCCAAAAGTCAAACCAGCAGCGTGGTTTACAGGATAAACAGCTGTATCTAAAAACTCTTGAGGTATTTCAACTGTTAATGTCTTCTTCCCTACATCTATATTTAAAGCACCCCAAGCCTTTTTGCCAACAGCATCTATGATTTGCGGCCTGTAAATATGAAATGCTTTACCTGATTTATAGTTCTTTCCACCGATTTTAGAATAATCATCTTTTTTTGTAGAATAATATACTGCGTAAGAACCAACTACATTTTCAGGTCTGAGTGTGCCATTCGCTTCTTCTTCAGGCGTTAATTCAGGTTGATAAAAGAAATCCAATCCGTCTGTTTCAATTGTAAATTCTACTTTATTTGTAGCTGGCTTTTCTTTGAGAATAATCTCAAATTCATAACCTCCATCTTCGTTTTGCTCGTCAGCTGGCAGGCTATAAAAATGGTATTCTTTTTTAGGAGTATCTAGTTTAATTTTCTTATTTTCTAATTCTAAAGTATGCTTTTTTTTATCTGTGCCTTGCATTTTTGCTTTTATTTTAAAAGAAACTTCATCATTCCATTTTGATACTCTTAATGCTGGCTCAAATTCTGTATCTCCTCCTACTTCTATTTCAATAGAATTCTCATCTTTAGCTTCTTTAACAAGTTTAGCTCCTTTTAATTTGTAATCTGCTTTTAATTGGGACTTTTCATATTTCTCAATAACTTTTTCTTCTGAAATATCTAGAGGAACCTTGCCAGCTCCAAATACCAAACCTCCAGCAATGGACGCGCTTGCTATTATAATAAAAGTAATTATTAACTTTTTAAAATTTCCTTTTATATAATTCATATTAATCCGCAGTTATAGCATAAGTAACGCAAGCGTTTAGCAAGGTATTTACTCCAGAAGTTGCATCTAAATCAAACTCCATTCTTTCTAAAGCTGTGAAAGTTCCATTAGCAATAGAGCCGTCATCTTCAGCGCCGTCATCATCACAGGTAATACTTTCTAATACATTTGTTCCATCTGAAATAACCATAGCAACAGAAGTCCCGCCATCTATCTGGCAATATACATCTGTAATAGTAATAGCTTTCCTAGGAAAAAAGAAAGCTATATTATCATCAGCATCTACTGGATCTTCTAAAGCAAAACAAACCTCTTTCTCATAGGTTATAACTCTTGCAGATGCACCATATATTAATAGTTGGTCAGAAGTAGTATCTAGAGCTATTTCACCAATCGCATTTACAGTCGGGGCTGAACCATTAACAATCTCAATGCTAGTAGCACCGCCAAAATCATGAGTGCTTGTCCAAACAAAGGCATCGCCCTCATTGAGCTCAGCCGCACTAATAGAATCATTAGGCACTGCAATGCCGGTTGTAAAAGTAGGACTTGTGCCAAAGACTGCTACGCCAGTACCTGTTTCATCATCCAGGGCTGCCAACAAGCCAGCAGAATTAGTTAGAGTACCCTGGGCGCCAATATCACTCAAAGTTTCAGCAGCAGATCGCCAAGTAAAGTTAGCGCCTGTGCTATCATATTGTAAAAAGTCAGCATCAGCTGGGTCTACATCACCGCTTATGTCAGCTTCTATAATAATACCATCAGTAATAGCTGTAGCCAGGTGGACAAGATCAGAAATATCTGCTTCAGACGGTTCATAGCAACCCTCTACAGCACCGCTATCGTCTACGCCTAAAGCTATCTCACCAGCAGAACAATTAGCTCCATTAGCAGCTAATGCGGTTGCAGTTGCTACATTGCTTGAAGTTAAGGCTATTGTGCCAGTAGCATCAGGCATAGTCCATGTTCTAATGGCGGTTAAATTTCCATTAATTAACTGGCCTGCACCCTCAGCATCATAGAGTTTAATATAAGTGCCTCCGTCTGATGTACCATCTAAACATGCTCCGCTAGTACAATCGCCTACACCGCCTACATCTCCGCTGGCTGCGCTGCAAGTCTGCCACTCAAAATCTCCTGTAGTTGTTTCATAGGTTAAACATTCTTCGTCAGATGCCGCGTCTACTGCTTTTAGCATGGATTCTTCTACTTGTTCAGCTCCTATTACAGTAGTAATAGCTATTGTCCCAGAACCTGATATATCTCCTGATAATGTGATGGTTTGATTATCTGTTAATGGCGATGTTACTGTACAATTAGTATCTCCTGGAGAACAGGTTGGGGTTAATGTTTCTCCTGGCGTATATTCAGAGGTAGGAGGGGCTGCTACGGCTATATAGATAAATGAAACAGACATTATTATAATGGATGCTATTAAAAACTTAGTGCTTGTTTTTAATACTTCAAAATTGAAAAATTGTTTTAGGTTTTTCATAGTAGATTTCTAAATTAATAATTAACTTGAAACCCCTAGTTGAACCGTGCAGGCGGTTTTCCCGCACACGGCTCTCCAGTAATATATTCACCAAATGTCATACATATTATACACAAGAGTTGATTTTGGCAAGGGGTATAATTTTAAATATTTATCAAATTCTTTCCAGTTAAAACTCTGCTTCTGACTTCTCCTATTCAACCATTTAAACACCAGCCTTTTGACTTGATAATGATAGCTGTTAATACTTTTTGAATTTGAGCTTACACTGTAGTAATTGTAGTGTCCTTGCATTTTACTCGCAAGCGTTTTCCATATCTGTTTTATCTTTGATTTGTTTCTGATTTTCTTTAGCCATAGATTCATCTCTTTCAGCGCTTTGCTCTGTCTTTTCACGTTTGTTTTGATTTTCATTAGAAAATTGCCTTTTCTTGATTTTGAGCAATAATGGGTAAATCCTAAAAAATCAAATGTATCTGGCTTTATTTTACCTCTATTTCCGATATTTTGCTCCGCGCATCTTCCGAATTCTTTTATACCTGTCTTTTCAATGGATACCTCCAGCCTGAATTTCCTTAGTCTCTCTTTCAAATCCTTTAATATCTGATATGCTTCATGCTTAGTCTGCGCTCCAATTATGAAATCATCGGCATATCTGATTATTTCCGTATACCCGCTGATTTTCTTCCTTTCAACTTCTTCAAACCACAAATCTAATACATAATGCAGATAAATATTGGCTAATAGCGGGCTTAATATTCCTCCTTGCGGAGTTCCTATTTCCGACTTATTATGCCTCCCTTGCTCCATTACGCCTGCTTTCAGAAACTTTATAATCAAACTTCTAAAATTCGGGTCGCTTATCTTCTGATTTAGGCATTCTATCATCCAGTGGTGATCTACATTGTCAAAAAATCCTTTTATATCCACATCTATTATCCAATTAATCGGTTTAGTCATTACCATTCTGTATACTGCCTTTAGAGCTTGGTGACAATTTCTGTTTGGTCTAAATCCGTATGAATTATCCAGAAAATGCGGTTCATATATGGCTTCCAATATTTTCTTCATTCCCTGTTGGACAATTTTATCTAAAATCGTTGGTATGCCCAATGGTCTTTGCTTGCCGTTGGCTTTCTTGATATATACTCTTTTCACAGGCTTAGGTCGATATCTTTTGGCCTTCATTTTGGCGACAATGTTTTCTATTTCTTTTCCTATTTCCTTGTCAGTGTAATCTTCTTTCCTTTTACCGTCAATTCCCGCTGCTTTGCCGCTCTTTAATTCCTGATAGCACTGCATTAGATATTCTGTGTTTAGCAAATGCTTTAGTGATGTGAATTTCTCTTGTGGAAATGCTTTCGACCTTTTGGTGATCAGAGCAAGTTTTGTGGCTGTGTTGTTTTCCACCGCTGAGTATGGCATTTGTTTCTTGCTTACTCTTGAATATTACCGACAATCCCTTCCCCATGCTAAACCCATTACAGGCAAACGATCGGGTACTATGGACTGCTCAGACTTCTGCTTGTGTTTGTATCCTCGCCCTTGTTTCTTCAACTTGTTTGAGGTTATTCCGAGATGTTCGGAAAACATAGGCAGACCTCCCAAGTTCCCTATTCATCCGTTCTTGCATCTTGCCACGGTCACAGACCCCGACGGAGCTGTATCAATCTCGCCTTTATTGATTAATACAATGCTGTCTTCCAACATATGAACTAGGTTGACCTCCGCAATAGTATCAAATTTCGGGGCTCAATCCCTTCAGGGTGAAATCCCTTGCGGCCTGATGCTTCCATTCCCTTGGCTTCGCCTAAACCGTCGCCGATTTAAACGCAAGGTTCAGTACAGTTCTGGTGGCTAGCCTTTAAACTGGTCGGATTTTAACCGACTGGATGAATAGAGCTTAACTTGGCGCACTCATAATATTTATATATATTTATTATACTTTTATTATAGCAAATATATAGAAAGTAGGCAAGAAATAAAAAAATAAGCTAAAAACTTATTTTTATTATCTAACTATAGATTTATAAATTCATTATTATCTATATTTAACTGTTTTATAATTTCCTTAATAATAACTAAGCTAATTTCTTTATTTTTATGAGGATTAGGAATAAATATCTTATGCTTATCCTTTATCATATACTCATGTCTTGTTGCTGGCAAAGGACCGCTAAAACCCAATTTTCTTAATTTTTTGATTAAAACCTTTCTATGTAGCGGGGATAAACTAGACATAGGCCTTGGCTTTTAAATTGATTTTTTTCTTAAAAGCAGGCAGATTATGACTATTTTGCAAACTAACAATAACATAATCTTCAATCACTTCAGCTGCTTGCTGTCTAACTTCCTCAACAGTATCAGCCTGAGCATAAACCCCTGGTAATTCTTTTAAAATAGCGCACCAGCTTTTAGTTTCTTTATCAAATTCATATCTAACCTTTTTTAGCATTTTTTCTACATAGTTATTGATAAATAAATTTAACATAAGTTTAGTTTATACCTTAATTATAAGTAAATAAAAACTACTTGTCAAATTTTAAAATAAGGCAGGAGCCTTATTTAAAGACCAATTATTCTTTATTAATTTTATAAAATCTTCTACTGATAATTTAGAATCTTTTTTTCTTCTAAACAAAGACTTATAACTTCTTTAATATTTTTTAAAGCATGATCTAATGTTTTTCCTTGAGAATAGCAGCCTTTAAAAAGAGGGCATTCAACAACATAAAAATTATCCTCATCTTTTTCAATAATAACGGGAAATTGTTTGTCCTTGATAGTCGTTGTAATAGATTTATTCATACATTTTTATTTCACATTAACATTTTATAACAAAAATGAATAGTGGTCAATAGAAGCAAAAATCTATTTTTTAATCTTTTCAAACCAGACTAACAAGGGAGAGGCTAAGAAAATTGAGCTATATGTTCCAATAAAAGCGCCTGCAAACAAAGCTAAGGCAAAATATCGGATAGTATCGCCTCCAAGAATAATAATGCTTAATAAAACTAATAATGTAGTAACAGATGTATTTATAGAACGTGTGATAGTCTGATTAATGCTGTAATTGACTGTACCCTCAAAATCAAGGTCGCTCTTAGGCAAATTTTCTCTGACGCGGTCAAATACCACAATAGTATCATTCACGCTATAGCCTAAAACCATTAATAACGCTGCGACAAAAGCAGTATTTACTTCTACTGCGAAAAATCTGCCTAAAATACTGAATAAACCGACTACAATAATTACATCATGAAACAAAGCAAATATGGCAGCCAAACCATACTTCCATGAAGCAACTGGCTTGGAAACTTTTCTAAATGCCCATGCTACGTACAATATAAT
>JBDRKN010000026.1:0-17940 GCA_043813955.1 bacterium
AAATTAATAATAATAATAAAGGAGTGGACAAGGTGGATAAAATGTTTTTGCTTTTTGTTTTCAGGCGTTTTTTAATTTTTCTTACTGTTGATTAATCTGTGACAAAATGTGTATAAAAATGTGCATAAGTTTTTGCTGTAGATAAGTGGTCTTTTGTCAACAAGATATTAAGGTATTGTCCGCAAGAAATTCACAGCTTATTAACAGTTTTGTATTAACTGTTTTATAGAGTTTATCTCTTGAGCTGTCTTTCCATTCTTTTCAATTTCGTTTTCTATTTTATTGCATGCATGCATGACAGTTGAGTGATCCCTTCCCCCTATTGCATGTCCGATTGCAGGAAAAGACAGGCTGATTTCTGCTCTTAGCAAATACATCACAATCTGTCTTGGCAAGACTAGCTCTTTTTTTCTGCTCTTGCCAAGCATGTCTTTGTTATTAATATTATAGAATTTAGAAATAACATCAATAATACCTTCAGTATTAAGAATATTATGCTGAAAACTGATAATGCTGTCAGCTAAAATGCTCTTTGCAGCGTCTAAGGTGGGTGTAATATTATTAAATTCCAAATAAGTAATCAGCTTTATTAAAATACCCTCTAATTCCCTGACATTGGATTCAATATTAGATGCAATATATTCTAGAATTTTGTTATTAAGCGGACAGCTTTTTTCCTGGCACTTGTTTTGCAGAATAGCAATCCTTGTTTCTAAGTCTGGCTTGCCAATATCAGCTACCATGCCCCATTCTAATCTTGATAATAATCTGTTTTCTAAAGCAGGAATAGTTTTTAACGGCCTGTCGCAGGTCACTACTATTTGCTTGTTAGCTTGATGAAGCTCATTAAAGGTATGAAAAAATTCTTCCTGGGTTCCGTCTTTCCCGCCCATAAACTGAATATCATCAATTAATAGCAGATCTATGCTTCTGTATTTTTCTTTTAAAAACTTAGCTCTGCCTCCCCTAACCTCATTAATATAGTCATTGGAAAATCTTTCAGAAGTAGCATAAAGAATTTTATCTGTTTTTTTGGCTAATTCATTGCCAATAGCTTGCAATAGATGGGTTTTGCCAAGTCCAACTCCTCCATAGATGACTAAGGGGTTGTAAGCATGGCCTGGGTTGGCTGTAACAGCCTGGGCAGCAGCATGGGCTAGATCATTATTCTTGCCAACTATGAAAGAATTAAATGTATATTTAGAATTAAGGCCAAATTTGTTAAGATTGTTTAGCCTTAGAACTGGAGCAAGCGGACGCGCCTGGGTTTTATTTGCTGTTGGGATTGCAGATGGTTTTCTGGTTTCAATTTTATAAATAATTTTAATACTATCCTCTTTGGTAATATTTTTTAAAGCGCTAATTATTGCCTGGTTGTATTTTTTTTCCAGCCATGCCTTGGTAAAGATATTTGGCACGCACACAATAACATTACCTTCGTCATATGAGTTGATAAAGGTGCTTTTAAACCATGTTGTGAAATTTGGCTTTGAGACATTAACTTCAATCTCTCCCAAGACGGCCTGCCAAAGCTGTTCTAGATTCATAATTGCGCTGGTTAATTTAATAAAAATTATATTAAAAAAATTATATCAAATTTTTTTAAAATGTAAAACTCCCTAAATAGTGTATAAGCTGTGTATAAGCTGTTGATAATTAAATTTTAATTTTTATTATTTTTATGGTATAATATATTTAAGCAATTAACTTATTAACTTTTACAATTATGTCTTTGTATTCTAATGTTTTAAAACAAGCTTGGCAAATCATTTGGCATCATAAGTATTTTTGGTGGCTTGGTATCCTTGCTATTCTGTTTGGCACCAGCATTGAAATTGAATTGCTGGAAAGCTTTTTAAACAAAACTAAAAATTCTTTTTATTCTATATCCCAGTTTTTAGAAACAGGAATTTTTAACTCTCGCCTGCTGGAAAATATTAAAGCAACCGTAGCTACTGACAGTTACGGCTTTATTATTGTTATCTCCAGCTTTATTATTTTTCTCTTAGCTCTGCTAGTAATAGTAATCATTGCCATAATGAGCCAGATGGTAATTATTGACCACGCGGCTCAGATTAAGAAAGATATTAACATCAAGCCTAGCTTGAAAAAAAGCTTAAGCAAGAATTGGCACAGGCTGCTATCAGTAATTACGCTAAATCTGTCTGTAAAAATAGCTGTTTATATAAGTTTTCTAATTATTGCTTTGCCGATTTTTTTAAGCATAAACTCGCCCTCTATTGTTGCTGACAGCATTTATTTGCTATTATTCATTATCATGCTGCCTTTTGCCATTGTTTTTTCTTTTGCAGTCAAGTATATTATTTCCTATATTGTAATCTATGACCAGCGCTTGATGCAGGCTATACGGAACGGATGGCTATTATTTAAAGAAAATTGGCTTGTAAGCATTGAAATGTCTTTTATTTTATTCTTGATTAATATTTTTGCAAGCTTGGCAGTAATTATCCTAATCTCAGCCTTAGGAATTCCTTTGGGCCTTTTAGGAGATGTTGGCAGCTTAACCATTGCCCCTATTGTATTTGTCATAGTATATATTGTTTCCTTTTTCCTGTTTTTGGCGCTTTTCCTCATAGGAGGCGGTATAATTACCAGCTATAGCTTGACTGCCTGGACAAACTTATTTTTGCGCTTAAATGAAAAAGGAGGGACTAGCAAGATTGCCAGGACTGTGAATAAAATAACTAAGAAAAATCAAGTTTAAAATTTACTTTCAGGGTTCTTGACTGTTATCCTGTTTCTTGTTATGCTCTAGTAATAATTATTTATTTAAATCTATGCCAAAAAGGACATATCAACCCAGCGTGCGAAGAGCAAAGAAGAAACACGGTTTTCGCAAGAGAATGCAGACTAATAGCGGAAAGAAAGTAATAGCAGCAAGACGGAAGAAAGGCAGAAAAAAACTATCCAAATAACGGCTAGTTTTTTCGTTTATGTTTAAGCAATCTAATCGTTTAACTAAAAAGAAAGATTTAGAAAGAGTTTTCCAGCAGGGCCAGGCCCATTACACCAGTCTGCTTGGAATAAAAACTCTTTCTAATAATTTGAATAAGAACAGAATAACTGTTATTGTTAATTTAAAAGTAAGCAAAAAAGCTGTTGCGCGCAACAAAGTTAAGAGGCAGGTCAGACAGGCTTTAAAGGAATTTTCAATTAAATCAGGTTATGATATAATTGTTATTTGCCTTCCTCCTATTATTGAAAATGGTTATAAGGAGATTGAATCTGCGGTTAAACAAGCTTTAAGTAAGCTTAAACTCATATAATATGTGGCGCTTGATTGATAATTTTTTAGGATCTTTTTTTATAAACCTTATAAAAATGTATCAAAAAACTATTTCTTTAGATCATGGTTTTTTAAAATTTTTACGCCCCTATGGACAATGCCGCTTTAGGCCCACCTGCTCTGAATACTCAATACAGGCTATTCTAAAGTATGGAGCTATAAAAGGGGGGTTATTGACAATTAAAAGGATTTTACGCTGCAACCCGTTTAATAAGGGCGGCTATGACCCTTTAAAATAATATGTTTCATACAATTTTCTACGAACCAGTCTTAAACCTATTGGTTTTCCTGTATAATAATGTGCCAGGCCATGATATTGGCATAGCCATTGTTTTGCTAACCATTGTGATTAAATTAATCCTTTGGCCCTTGTCTGGCAAGGCTTTAAAGTCTCAAAAGGCAATGCAGACTCTGCAGCCTAAAATGGAAGAGATTAAGGCAAAGTTTAAAGATAACAAAGAGGCAATGAGCAAGGCCATGATGGAACTGTACAAGGTAGAAAAGATTAATCCTTTTTCTTCCTGTCTGCCATTATTAATCCAGCTCCCCTTCTTTTGGGCTGTATTCCAAGTTTTTCGCAATGAATTAGTTAACGAGCACTTAGAATCAATCTACTCCTTTGTTAGTAATCCAGGAACCTTAAATCCTGTCGCTTTTGGCTTGATTAATTTGTCTGAGCCAAATATAGCTTTAGCTCTATTAGCTGGAGCAGCTCAGTTTGGCCAGGCCAAGCTTATGCCTAAGACTAAGCCAACTCAGGGCAAAGAAGGCAATATGATGTCAATTATGGGCAAGCAGATGATGTACTTTATGCCAATACTGACTATATTTATCTGTATGAGCCTGCCTAGCGGTCTGGCATTGTATTGGTTCTTGACTACTCTGCTGACTATTTTTCAGCAAATGTATATGTTTAAGAAGAATGATAAGGAAGTTGTTGAATCAGCTTAATAAAATTTAGCCAATTAAAAAGGAGCCCAACACGCCCCTTTTATATAATAATATAATTAATTTATAGGCTAAGTATGAGCTCCTTCCCTGTAAGAGAGAATTTTTTTAATTATCTCTTTGGGGAATTTGGTCATTTTTTTACCATTTCATGGTAAGCTTTTTTTGTTTTCACAAGTTTCTGCCTACCTTTTTTTGTTTTTGTTTTTTCCTATTAGTGAAACAGTAAAAAATGTTTTCTTATTAATCTAAGAAAAAGAACAGTTATGCCCTAATTATATCATTTTTTTAAGGCCTAGTCAATAGTTTGTCAAGTTTTTAATTGTTTTTGTTTAATATAAAAGTAAATAAGGGGTTTTGTTAAAGGTTTTTCCACAAGTTAAGTCCACAGTACTGTGGACTAAAGTCTGATTTGTTCACAAAGTCCACAGGTTATCCACAGTTTTTCATGACTTAAGTCCACAGTACTGTGGACTTAAGTCCTAATTAATTCATTTTTACTGTATTGAATTATTTCAAGTTAAGTCCACAGTACTGTGGACTAAAGTCCTAATTAATTCAAAATAGAGGAGTTGTGGTTAAAAAATTATTAGATCAAATTAAAAAAATCCAAAAATTTTGGATTTATTACCTACTTAAGTCCACAGTACTGTGGACTTAAGTCCTAATTAATTAAAAAAAAATTTTGAGGTCACGGCGGGATTTGAACCCGCGAATGGCGGTTTTGCAAACCGCAGCCTTAGACCACTTGGCTACGTGACCTGATAATTCAAGTTTATCAGATTATTTGTATAAAAACAAGATTTGATAGGGGAGAGGTGTTTAAGAGCTCTCAGGAGCCCAAAAACGGCCCCTGAGAGCCGTTTCTGGATATTTTAATAGTTATTACTGATTCATGGCTAAAACCCTTACCTCAAGGCTTTTAAGGCCAAATTCCTTTGCCTCAGGTTTTTGATCATATGGCATAGCAATATCAACCCTGCTAGTATATCTTGAGTTCATGCGGTCAGTTACAATACACTGGCCATAACCCTCAATTTCCAGCCTTGTTCCAAAAGGAACAAAGTTGGCTGCGCATCTTTTATATCCCTTTTCAATGGCTATACAAATATTTTCGCCATTAGCAGAAATACAAGGGTCTCCAGCACACTGGTAAATATCACCCACGTTATATGCAGTAATCTGCCTGATTCGCTTGTTAATGACCTCATATTCAGGCGTTAAGATTCTTTGGCCCAACTTGTCATAGGCGCTTTTTAATACAACCTGCTTTTCTTCATTTTTTAAAAAATTATCAATTTTTTCCTTATTAGACAAGTATTTGCTATATCCAGTTTCTAAGCCATAATCATCTGCATTAGCAGAAACAGGAAATAACATAAAATTACAAATAATGGCAATTATTAGGATTATAATAATATTTTTGTTGCCAAGCTTAGCAATTCAGTGATAATTAGATAATTTGTTCATATTTTTATGCCCCAAAGCAGGGGATTTATTAGTTTAAAAATTATGTTAATAACAAAAATCTCCTTAAATGGAGATCTTGTTAATGAACCAGCATATCATAGATTTTGGCTTTTGTCAACGATGAGAATAAAAAAGAACCCTTTAAAATAAGGGTTATTTTTAATATAAAAGGGGTATGTCTGGGCTTCTTTTGATGTAGTATAAGGGAAAAAAATTGTTTTGTCAAGTTTTTTGGCAAATTTGTTTAATATTAGCCAAGGGTTTTAATGCTTTGATTTAGTGTTTAAACATATTTGGAATTTTTGTATTACATGGATTTGTAAAAGAGCAAACAGATTAGTTGTTCTTGTAATGATATTTTGTAAAAAAATTTTGTAAAAAAAGTTGACAAATAAAGTGGAAAACGTTATATTTATATATTACTAAAATAGTAATAATTAGTTTTTTACAATAAAAAAGGTGATAAAATGAATTATCGAAACACGTTAATGCTTCGCTGGTCAATCATAACAGCCGGTTTTACTGCCATATTTTGGACAATTTGGTTTCTGTCAACTGGCTCAGTGCCAGTAGTTACTGAAATTATCTTAATTAAAGGCCGGTTAGTTTACGAATTGCCTTTTCATATATCCCGTTGGTGGGATATATTACTAGGACCTATTTATTCATGTGCAATTGTTTATCTTTTTACACATAAAAAGATAAAGGACGACGATGTTTTGATCGTTAGACTAGTATTTGGACTAGGCCTTGGGCTGGTCGCTGGATTAGTTATTGGGCTGGTCGCTGAACTGGATATTGGTCTGGCTTTTGGATTAGTCGTTGGACTGATCTTTGGACTTACCGCTGGACTGGGCTTTGGACTAGGCCTTGGGCTGGTCGCTGGATTAGTTGTTGGGCTGGTCGCTGGATTAGCTCTTGGGCTGGTCACTGGGCTTGGCGCTGGTTTGGGCTTCGGATTGGTAACTGGACTCGGCGCATTATTAAAATTAATTTTTAGAAAAAGACTTACTAATTGGCTTTTAGCCAAAGACAAAGAATAGCGTTAGCTATAAAAATACCCCGTTGTAACAAACGGGGTTTTATTATTATCTGGCGCAGTTAGATACACTTCCTGATGCTTGCTGAAGCGAGCAACTTCACATAACTATGGAATATATTTTTCAAATTCTTTTTGTTTTTTCAGCTCTGCTTTCCTCGCAATTCGTTTGGTAATGAACAGAATAAAGAAGACTATCCAGATAATTGCAAAGATTAGCCAGAGCGCATACCAGAACTTTGCCATTAAGATAGGGACTGCCTGAAAGTTAAAAAACGCTAGCAAAATTCCAATTATCGCATGTGTTAAAAAGAAATTAAATGATTTTTCCCACAGCTTTTTGTAAACAGCCTGCTTCTTGTTAGCTTTGATTCTGGTCCAGACAGCAGCAGCTATTAACAGCGCTGTTAAGATAATTAAAACAAGCTGTGTCCAGCTAGTAAAAGGTTCAGGCCTGGTGTTAAACCAGTAGGCCAATGATAATATGTTCATAGATTTTTTTACATCCTCCTATGGTTTGGTAAATATTAATCCAAAGTGATATTGGCCAGCTTCAAGTTCTTCTTCTAAATAAAGGCCTAATTTCTGCGCCCCTGCTTTAAGAAAATTTTTGTCAACTCTTAATTCTTTTTTAGGCCCAAGCGGAGCAGCTATTTTTTCCCAGTCAACAATAATTAGCTTGGCGCTTGTTTTCATCATCCTTAAGGCCTCGGCAATAATTTTTAATGGCTGCTTAGACTCATGCAGAACATTGATTAAAAATATTAAATCAACGCTGTTTGAGTCTATTTTAGTAGCTTTTAATATTTCCAAATCACTCCAGATAGTTTTTATATTCTCTAAATTACTGGCTTTTGCCTCTTTTTTTATCATTTCCAGGTTTGCTTTCATAATATCAACAGCATAGACCTTGCCATGGCTGCCAACTCTTTTTGCTGCTAAAAAACTAAAATGGCCAAATTTGCCGCAGCCAAGATCAGCTACTGTGTAGCCTTCTTTAATATTTGCTTTTTGCAAGATTAAATTTATATTAAGCAAACGCGTTTTAAAAGAATAGTTTTTCATAATCATATTATACACGTTTTTTAATTTTACAACAAGTGATATAAAAAGTTTAAAAATGAACAAGTAATCCCCAGCTTGTCCACAGTTTGACCGCATTTTTCATTTTATTTAATATTAGCTAAAAAATGATTTTAAGTCCACAGTATTGTGGACTTAAGTCTAAGTTATCAACAAAGAGGCTGAAAATTGATTTAATTAGGACTTTAGTCCACAGTACTGTGGACTAAAGTCCTAAAAAACCCTGACCAAGTTTAAGGTCAGGGTTTGAAGATTATGGCATTAAATCATTAATCTGATTTTTAAAATTATGCGGGCTGCCTTTGATTAGAATATTTTTAATTCCGATCCTTGTTAAGGAAGTAAAAATTTTAACATTATTATGCGTAGCGCTTAAGCTTGTGAAAACAGCTATTTGTTCCTTACAGTATCTGCATTTTGTATTTATTTCATTGCTAAGCAAACGTTTGATAAAATTAATTACAGTATTAACTGCATATTCCTCAGTATCGGATTTTAGCAGGCTTAGAAGTTTTAGCTCTGTAATTATCAGGCAGAACTCTTTTTCTTTCAGTTTTTTAGCTGCTTTATCAAGGCTTTCTGCAAAAACAAACTCATAACCATCTTTCATAATCTGCATTTTGTGCTTTGTATAAATCTCAGAATCAATCCATAGGATTTGTTTCATAATGCCCCCATTTTTAAAGGTTTTGAAAGTACTTAATTAGTGGACCCAACGGGATTCGAACCTGCGACCTCTTGCATGCCATGCAAGCGCTCTAACCAACTGAGCTATGGGCCCATGATTTTTGTATTATATCTGCTTTATTTATTAAATACAAGACAGTTTGGGTATAATGCTAAAAAAATGAATTAATTAGGACTTTAGTCCACAGTACTGTGGACTTATCTCAGATTAATTCAAAATATCAAAATTGATTTAATTAGGACTTTAGTCCACAGTACTGTGGACTTAAGTGGGTAAAAAATCAAGAATTTGACCTCAAAATGATTTAATTAGGACTTTAGTCCACAGTACGGTGGACTTATCTTTTAATTTAAGACCTATTTTTTAGAAAAATCAGACAAATTTTTTGTGCTCCTGGCAGGAATCGAACCCACATCTAACCCTTAGGAGGGGTTTGTTTTATCCATTAAACTACAGGAGCTTGTTATTCTCTACTATAGCTGAATGCTTTAATTTTGACAATATGCATAAAGCATTGGTATAATTCTAATACAAATAAGTTATTTTAATATGCAAACCTATGTTTAAGAAAAACAGCCAAGGAGGGACAAAAGACGTGGAGACCATTATTGGCTCTTCAGTCAAAGTGGAGGGAAATTTTTCTTGCCATGGCAACATGGTAATTGACGGCCAGGTCAAGGGCAATGTTAAGACAAAAGGATTTTTAAGGGTTGGGGACAAGGCAATAATTGTTGCAGGCATTGAAGCGGCTAATGCCATTATTAGCGGCCAAGTCAGGGGCAATGTCAAGGTAGATGATTATTTAGAAGTAGCCAAGAGCGCTAAAATCTTTGGCGACATTGAGGCCACGCGCTTGTCAGTGGCAGAAGGAGCTCTCTTGAACGGCAAGTGCACCATGCTAATCAAAGAGGGCAAGCAGGCAAGAGCAGCAAAAAAATCTGCCGAGATTGAAGAAGACAAAGAAGAAGAGTAAGAAAAAAAAATGCATACGTATATTTACGATTCATTTGTGAGTCATAAAAAATATGTTTCTATTATTAACCAGCTTGAAACCAGGCTGACTGATTTAGGCGTGAGCGGCAGGGTCTGCCGCTTGAGCAAGCTTAGAAGCCTTACTGATATTGTTAAGCAGGAGCTGCGCCGCAATCCAAAGACATTAGTAGTCGTTGGAAATGACTGGATTGTTCATCAGGTGATTGGTTTAATGATTAATTTTCATATTCCTTTGGGAGTCGTTCCGATTGGAGATGAGAAAGACAGCAAAATTGCTGCTGGATTGGGGATTGATTTAAAATCTGCTCCGCAGATTTTGTCAGCGCGCAGGATTATTGACATGGATATTGGAGAGGTTAATAAAAAAATCTTTTTGCGCAACATTGCTTTTACTACAGAAAATGTTAAAATTGATATTAATGGTGATTATACTATTAGGATTGGCAAAGCTAACATGGAAATTATTAATTTCTTGCCTGATAAGGAGGGCTATACTGGCAAGAATCCAAATCCAGAAGATGGAAAATTAAATTTGTTGATTAATAAAAGAGAATCTGGTATTTTTAAAAAAGAAGAGAGCCAAAGCGCTATTTGTTTTAAAAAAATAGAGATTGACGGCGTTTATAGCGAAGTTAATCTTGACAATGTTGCCAGGGCAAGCTCCTTGGAGCAGATTGGCGTAATGAAAAAAGCTTTGAAAATGATTGTTGGCAAAGATAGATGTTTTTAATTTTAATAATATGTCTTTAATTCCTACAGTAATTGAAAAATCCGGCCATATAGAGCGTGCTTATGATATTTATTCCCGCTTGCTAAAGGACAGGATTATTTTTTTAGGCGAGCCAATTTCTGACCATGTGGCTAATATTATTATTGCCCAATTTTTATTCTTAGACGCAGAGATTAAGAACAAGGATATTAAGTTTTACATCAACACTCCAGGGGGTTCAGTAACGTCTGGCATGGCTATTTATGACACTATGCAGTATGTTAAGTCAGATGTGTCTACTATCTGCATTGGAATGGCTGCCTCCTTAGGCGCTTTGCTCTTGGCATCCGGAGCTTCTGGCAAGCGCTTTGCTCTGCCAAACAGCGAAATTATGATTCATCAGGTAATGAGCGGAGTAGAGGGCCAGGCCAGCGATATTAAGATTCGGGCTGAGCATATTTTAAAGACCAAGGATAAAATGAACAAGATTTTGGCCAAGCATACTAAGCAAAAAGTGAGCATTATTGAAAGAGACACTGACCGTGACAGATTTATGTCAGCTGAAGAAGCAAGACAGTACGGGATAATTGACAAGATTATTGTTAAATAAAATTTTCTTTCTATACTTTTTTCTGATATAATAATTCTATAATGAATTATTTTTATTTATGCGCAAAAAATTAAATAAAGATATGCCTAAGCAGGCAGAAGATGATTTTTCAAACCAGTGGCTTGACTCTATAGAAGAAGAGGGCCAGCTGTCTGTTGATGTTTTTGAGCATGAAAATAATATTGTGATTAAGTCTACTATTGCCGGAGCAAAGCCAGAGGATATTGAGATATCAGTGCATAATGACATGCTGACTATTAAGGGCAAGAGAGAAATGAGCGAGGAAGTTGATTACAAGGATTATTTATACAGAGAGTGCTATTGGGGAAAGTTTTCCCGCACTATTATTCTTCCCACGCAAGTGCATGAAGACAAGATTAAGGCTGATATAAAAGACGGGGTTTTAACCATTACTTTGCCAAAGGTCAGACAATCAGATCATCTAATCAAGGTTAAGCAAAAATAATGAACAACTATGTCTGACAAGAAATGGAAAAACCTGCCGAAACATTGGACATTGCTAGCCATTATTGTTTTATCTGTTTTGATTATATTCCTGCTAGGAGGTTTTATTCTTCAAAAATTATATAGTGACCGCATTTATCCAGGAGTTCAGGTTGGAGAGCTTGATCTGACAGGCAAGACCTTGGAAGATGCCCAAAAATATATTCAAAAACAGACAAGCCAGCTTAAAGACGGGATTGTTTTCTATTACAAAGACAAGGAGCTGGCAGTCAGTCCTACAATAGCTTCTTTTGATATTGATTTGTCTTATCAGATTTTTACTGTTAATGCGCATAAAACAGCTGAACAGGCCTTTGCTGTTGGGCGAGGTTTTAATTTTTTTATTAATTTAAAAGATAAATTTCTTAGTTTGATATTTAAGAAAAAAATAGATTTAATAGCTGAGATTAATCAGGAAAAATTAAAAGAATTATTAAAAACAAATTTTGACGAGTTTGCAGTCTTAGTACAGGAAGCGCAGATTGTAAGAGATGATCATGGGAATTTTTTTGTCAGGCCAGAGCAAGACGGTCTGGCTATTGATTATGACCAGGCTTTGGATGATTTTGCAGACAGGCTGTCAAAAATTGAGCTTGAGCCAATAGGCTTGGTGTCAAAAAAAATTAAACCAACAGTTTTAAAGCAAAATGCCCTTAATATTGATCATCAGGCCAAGCAAATTTTGTCATTAGCCCCGTTAACATTAAATTATGAAGATAAATCATGGGTCATAGAGGAGAGTCAGATTTCTGAATGGCTGTCTTTGGAATTAAATCCTGAAGCGCACAAAAAAGAAGTTATTGCAAGCCTGAATCAGGAATTGATAGAACAGTATTTAAAGGAAAAAATTGCTTTAGAATTAGACCAGCCTGCAATTGAAGCTAAATTTAAAATGTCTGGCAACCGCGTATCTGTTTTTCAGCAAGGGCAGGATGGATGGGAAATGAATATTAAAAAAAGCTCTGAAAGAATAATCGCAGCTGTTAGAAATAATGAAACAAAAATTTCTTTAATAGTTGAGGAAACAAAAGCAATAAGTGATTTAGAAGAACCAAAAAAAATAGGCATTGTAGAAATAGTTGGCACAGGCAAATCTAATTTTGCAGGATCACCGCCTAATAGGCGGCATAATATTAGGGTGGGCGCTGAGACTTTGAACGGCCTGCTTATTAAATCTGGGCAAGAGTTTTCATTGCTGCAGGCTCTTGGAGAAATAAATGCTAATACAGGCTATTTGACAGAATTAGTAATCAAAGATAATAAAACAATACCAGAATACGGAGGAGGTCTGTGCCAGATTGGAACAACTATGTTTAGAGTTGCTTTAGGGGCAGGCATGCCTATTACTATGAGGAGAAGCCATTCATATAGAGTTTCATATTATGAGCCAGCCGGCACTGACGCCACTATCTATAGTCCATGGCCTGATTTTAAATTTATCAATGACATGGACCATTATTTATTATTGCAAACAAGAATTGAAGGCAATGATTTAATTTTTGATTTATGGGGCACCAAAGATAACAGGATTATAGAGCAGACCAAGCCGTCTATTTACAACATTACTAAGCCAGAACCAACTAAGATTATTGAAACTTTGGATTTGCCTGCTGGTGAAAAAAAATGCACTGAACGTGCCCATAATGGAGCAGATACATATTTTGACTATACTGTAACTTATTCTGACGGCGAAGTTAAAGAAGAAAGATATTATTCCCATTATGTAGCATGGCAGGAAGTTTGTTTATTAGGAGTAGAACAGCTAAGCGACCAAACCACTGGCATAGGAGTTTATGAAAAAATGAGAGAGCAGCTGCTTAATCAGGAAAACTAAAACACCCTTTATTAAAGAGTGTTTTAGTTTTAAAGCTTGACTTGAGCGGGTAGGCAAGAAATTTTTCGTTAGAAAAAGTCTAGTCTAAACCGGACCAATTCTAGCGAGAAAATCCCCATGCTTGTCGTGCCTAGCCCGCTCAAAGCAAGCTTTTTCAATTGTACAGAATATAGCAGTATATCATACATAAAAAGACTTGTCAAGGTTAGCCAAAATTCATATTTTGTCCTTATTTATATTTTTAGTTAATTTTAGCTATTTATTTAAAAAATCTGTTAAATTAACAGATTTTTTGTTTTAATTTGTGTTTTGATTTATTTAAAACATAGAGTTTTGCTTGTTAAAGATTTTTTCATGGTCATGAAATATATTAATACTGCCGTATTGGCCGTCAAAACCAGGTAAAATAATCAAATCCCCTTGCCTTACTTTTTTAATGCCAAGAGCAATCTCAGGCCAGTTCGCCTTCTTTATCTCATCTATGTCAGCATTAAGCAAAATATTTAATTCATTTTTAAATTCTTTGATCAAATTATTATATTGTTCAATCACTTTTTTAGATTGACGGCTTTTAATGCCCATAGATTCAGCTATAATTTTGTCTAGTCCAACTAATTTTTTAAAATTAGCTGCTTTTTTTAGCCTATAACCCTCAGGCCTGTCAGCCAATTGCTCTACCCTATTCATTACGCCGATTATCAAAGGCTTCTTGCATTTTGGGCAAATATTATTATTTTTCACCGAAGTTTTTGGATCACAGCTAAAATTGCAGTTTCTATGGCCGTCAAAATGATACATTCCTTCTTCTGGATAGAATTCAATAGTGTATTTTAATTTATCAGATTTATTTTTAATTATATTATAGATTTCATCATAAGTGATTTTTTCTAAATCCATAACATTGGCCTCTCGGCCAATATTTAATAATGAATGAGCATCTGAATTAGATAAAATAGTCAGTTTATCTAAAGAAGATAACCGCCAATTCATAGCCGGATCGCTGGACAAGCCAGTTTCTATGGCATAAATATGCTTTGTCTGCTCCTGAAAGCATTCTTGCATAGAGTCAAAGCCTGATTTAGATCCAAAAACAGAAAACCAGGGCGTCCAGATATGCGCAGGGTAGATTAAAAATTTTGGATCAATGCTTAAACAAAGCTTAACTAGCTCTGGAGCGCTGATTCCAAGTATTGGCCTGCCGTCAGACCTGATATTAAATTTTGTATCTAAAAAATTATTTAATTTTTCTACTGCTTTAATGTTTGGAGCATGGAGCATTATATGTATTCTCCTGGCCTTATCCCCTGATTTGTAAATTAAAGACAGTTCTGTTGATAATATGAATTTAATTTTGTCATCCTTGGCTGTTTTTAACTTATACAATCCTGTATTTATTTCTTCCAGCTCTTGTTTAATATTCTTAAACCACGCAGGATAAGTAAAATCGCCTGTTGCTATAATATCCACGCCTTTAATTCTGCATGCTTTTTCAATATTTGATAAAGTAAGCTGCGGAGAACAGGCTCTGGAGTATTTGGAATGAATATGTAAATCAAGAATTTGCTGCATAAACCTAAATTTAATTAATATTTATTATAGCATAATATTAATTTAAATAAATAAAAAACTCCTCTGTTTAAAGAGGAGTTAAACATGTCTTGTAAATTTTTTGGTGTTATATACTATCCATATGTGCCTTCACTAATTTTTTTATTGTCTGAACAAGCTTGTTCATACACTTTTAGAGTTATATACTCTCCATTATTATCAGGCAGTTTGCCACCATTATGTTCAAAGGCTAGAATTTTTCTCCATATACTTTTATGTATTTTTAGCAAGTAAGCCTTGTCATAGGGCCAGCAACCATTAGGAATATCATCTTTAGTTAACTCATCAATTTTTTTTTGTTCTGCTTCATATTTATCATATTCATTCACTGCAGATTTATCCTTTATTTTTTCCAAATATTTGTTAACAATATCTGGGGTTAACGGATCTCTTGATCGAATTAATTGCTGTTCCTCTTTGGTGCATGCCACCATGGTAATTTTTATTTCATCTCGTCGTTGCTGCATCATATCTGATTGTTCAGATTTAGATGTTAATGAATTAAATTCCTCAATTTCTTCTTGGTTGAAGAAATTGGAAAGTTGATCAGCAGTAGTTTCTGAGGTGCTGATATAGGTAAGTTTTGTCGGCATGAGATTCCCCCTTAAGAAATGTAAAAAAATTATTTTAATTAGATTTAGAACGCAAGACATGTTTTAAAGAACCAATAATTATTAAATATAGCAATAATTAAAAAGTTTGTCAACAAGAAAAAATATACTATTACCATTGCCAGAAGCAAAAATTTAATGTATACTAAGGAGGATTAACTTTAAATTTTATGCCTCAAAACGGTAAAGAGCCTTTAAATAATGGCCATTCATTCATTAAGGTCAGGGGAGCGCGAGTGAATAATTTAAAAAATATTGATGTAGATATTCCTAGAAATCAGTTAGTGGTGATTACCGGGCTTTCTGGTTCTGGAAAATCATCTTTAGCCTTTGATACTATTTACGCAGAAGGGCAGAGAAGGTATGTTGAATCGCTTTCTGCCTATGCCAGGCAGTTTGTAGGCTTAATCAACAAGCCAGATGTGGACTCTATTGAAGGCCTGTCTCCTGCTATTTCCATAGACCAGCGTTCTGCTGGCAATAACCCCCGTTCTACTGTAGGCACTATTACAGAAGTCTATGATTATTTGCGCCTGCTTTATGCCAGAATAGGCATTGCGCATTGTTTGCATTGCAAAAAAGCTATTAAGCCATATTCTAAGAATGAAATTTTAAAGCAGATCAGCAAGAATTTTGAAAACAAGGAAATAATTATTTTAGCTCCTTTGTTCCATCAAAAAAAAGGCGAATACAAGAATTTGATTAATACCATGTCGCGCACTGGCTTTAGCCATATCAGATTTGACAATCAGTTTTACGGCTTAGACGAATTTGCTGATCTTGAAGTAGATAAAAGCAAGCCTCATAATCTTGAGCTGGTTATTGACCAGATTTTAGTGAATAAAGATCATCAGGAAGTAAAAGAAATAATTGACCATGCATTAGACTTGGCTAATGGCTTGGTTACGGTTTTAGATGCTAAGACAAAAAAAGGAAGATCATATTCCCAGCTTTTATCCTGCCTTAATTGTGATTTTAATCTTTTAGAGCTTGAACCAAGGAATTTTTCCTTTAATTCTCCTAATGGAGCATGCATAGACTGTTCTGGGCTTGGCGTTAAGCTGGAAGTTGATCCAGAATTAATATTTAACAAAAAATTAACCATTGCCGAGGGTGGTATTAAGCCATGGGTTCAGACAACAAATGGCCAGTCGCTACAAATAAAAATCTTAGAACAGGCAGCTATGAAAACTGGATTTGATTTAAACACGCCTATCATGGAGCTTGATTCAAAACAGTTAAAGCTTCTTCTCTATGGCAATAATCAGGAATTTAAAGGAATAGTATCTGATTTAAAAGAACGATATGAAAAAACTGATTCAGATTATGTTAGAAAAGATCTGGAAAATTATATGCGAGAGCAAATTTGTTCTTCCTGCAAGGGCAAGCGTCTGCGTCCAGAGTATTTGGCAGTAAAAATTGATGAAAAATCAATTCACGACCTGGTTGTTTTGCCAATCAGCAATTTAAAAAAACTTTTAACTAAATGGCAGAATAACACAATTAGCGAGCAGCAAAAAAAGATTGCCCAGCCTATTCTTAAGGCAGTTCAATCTAGATTAAAATTATTATCTGATGTTGGCTTGGATTATTTAACTTTAGACAGGCGCTCTACAACCATTTCCGGAGGAGAAGCGCAGAGAATCAGATTAGCTACGCAGATTGGCACTAATTTGACAGGAATAATTTATGTTCTTGATGAACCATCTGTTGGTTTGCACCATCGTGATAATGACAAGCTAATTGCTACTTTGCAGCAGCTGCGTGATTTGCAAAATACTGTGATTGTTGTAGAGCATGATGAGGCAACAATGAGGGCTGCTGACTACATTATTGATGTTGGGCCCGGGGCCGGAGGACATGGCGGAAAGATTGTTGCTATTGGAACTATTAATGAAATTAAGAAAAACAAAAATTCTTTGACTGGCCAGTATTTGTCAGGCCAGAAAAAAATTGAAACCAGGGGCAAATACAGAGAAGGCAATGGCAAAAAAATTAAAATAATAAAAGCAAGTGAGCATAATTTAAAAAATATTAATGTTGATATTCCATTAGGAACATTTGTAGCCATTACTGGAGTCTCTGGCTCTGGCAAATCAACCTTAATGACTGATATTTTAGCCAGGGCTTTGAGCCAGAAATTCTACAGAGCCAAGACTATGCCTGGCAAGCATAAGGAAATACAAGGCTTGCAGCATATTGATAAGGTGATTAATATTGACCAGTCTCCGATTGGCAGAACTCCTAGGTCAAATCCGGCTACTTACACAGGTTTGTTTGCTCCAATCAGAGAATTATTTGCTAATCAGCCTGAAGCTCAGCTTAAGAATTTCAAGGCAGGACATTTTTCCTTTAATGTGCCTGGAGGAAGATGCGAAACATGTTCTGGAGATGGATTATTAAAAATTGAAATGCAATTTTTGTCAGATGTGTATGTTAAATGCGATGCATGCAGGGGGATGAGGTATAAAAAAGAGGTGCTTGATATTTATTATCATGGAAAAAATATTGCTGATATTTTAGCTATGACTGTTGA